>CAZYUQ010000021.1:0-15712 GCA_964650565.1 uncultured Candidatus Bathyarchaeia archaeon
CGCTTGGTCATAGCGAGAGGTAGTTAGCGATGACAATATGGTAATACACCAGACTCAAATTGGGTCACGCCAAGATTTGAACCCCAACCGCAATGGAGAAAAAATGCCTGAATTAGCGTTGGTGGTGGGGTCGCTGGGATTTGAACCCAGGATCGCACGCGCCCCAGGCGTGTATCCTAAACCAAGCTAGACGACGACCCCGCTGGGATACACACTGGACTACGCCAAGCCACTGGGGACTTAGTGATTAACACGCTACTCAAGTTAAAATCTTCTGGTATGCTGCCTCCAGTCTTCTCAAACACAAGAGCAAAACTAGGTTACTGCCTATCCACAGTTGAAACAAGACGTGCTATAGTTTGCCGTAGTACAACAGTGAAAGCCCAGCCTATTTGGAGCCTATTAGAAACTCATTGCAGAAACCTATAGGGGGTCTATCGGTATTGGCTGAAAAACACGCCAAAAACATGTTGTTTCCTTTATATAAGGGGGGCTATAGTCTTTCCGAGCACTAGTATTCGCACTTCCGAAAACAACATAAAACCAAAGATTCCTTGTTAGAACGTTGAGTGCTGAGTTTCCCCCAGCACCACAGCCCTTTGTTCTGCACGCCTCAAAGAGAAAACCGCAACTGCACCTATCACAGCTACAACAATTACCACAACTATCAGCGCAACCAAAAAGAACGGCGCAACCACCACATTCCCCGTCAAACTCACCGAACTCCTGTACGAATCATCACCAGCCCAGCTTGCGCGAACAGCATACGCACCCACTGCCTCAGTCGCCCAAACGTACTCAAAGCGCCCATCAGACTGCGTTACCGCTGTACCAGCCACCTGCCACGTGGAACCAGCCGCTCCAACGTAAATCGTAACGTTCTCACCCTGCTTAGCAGGAGTAAGCTGCCCACTGAACGCCACAGTGCTCTCTGGAAAAGCAAAAAGCGACGAAACCTCTAACTCTATCGTGCTGGGTTCCAACGCAGCGAAACTCGCAGACACTTGTCCTGGAGAAACTTTCTCGCTGTTTTCCAGCGTAACCACCTGCACAGTGGCATTTTTCAAGTTGTTGGGGCATTCTCCGACTCTCCAGCCGTATGTCCAGTTTCCACCCGTGCACTCGGCAACGTAATATTCAGTGTCATCAAGCGACACGGAGTAAACGCTTTCTCTAGCATCTTTCGGAGCTTCAGAGAGGTGAACACCAACGTTCATGTGCTCTTCATCTTCATAATACAAAAGCGCAACGGTTAAGCCTCCAGCCTTCATTATCGACGCAGCTATGAACGCAAAAAGGTCACAGTCACCCTTGTTGTCAGCCATCGTTTCCAACGGGTACTTCGCAGGCGCAACCTCCTCGTAAGGTATCTGATGAACAATCATCAAAGCGCCGTTAGTGAAATCCTCATCATCCGCGTAAAGTTCACGTAGACTATCAGCCACGGGTTCCAAAGCGTAAGGTGTTACAAACTTCGCAAAATCCTTCTCTGAGCTTAACCTGCGGCTCCGCGCAGAATAATACTCCAGCAGCGACTGCGGAATCACCACGTTCAACTTGTAAGCTGCGGTGCCATCCACCTTATCTAAGAGCTGGTACTCCACAGCACAGTCTTCTGCTAAGCAAACGGAAACCACGGAAAGAACCGCGGAAACAATTAGTACTGCCGCTGCCGCTTGTGCAAGTTTAAGCTTCATTTTTCTCAACGAATTAACTGGCAACCCGTTTATTGGTCTTACGGACAACTGATTAATAGCGAAAATATTCAAGCGCTACCAACGACTTTGCCGTTGCTTTCTCCTATCAAATCTGTGAGCTGAGCCACAGCCTTCTCCAGTTTCTCTTCTGGCTTCTCTGCCGCTGTGCCTTTAATGGAAAAATGAATCTCCATGCGCGGCTTATCCTCCTCACCCCTCGGATGCGACTTCACATAAACCCCAGCGTTATCATGCATTACTTTGTCTATCAAAGGCGCCAACGCCGACTCCATTATACCTTCAGCATACAAGCTCTTCTCACGAAAAACACCACCACCTGACGCCTGCACAAGCAAAGGCATTACAGTTTCCTCGAAAATAGCTTCCATCTCCGCGGGAACACCCGGCAACGCAAACAAAACCGTTCCATTCACGTCAGCCTGAACCGCAGGCGCAGCACCCACAGGATTATGAACAGGCACTGCTTTCTCAGGAATCGTCGCCATCTTAACCCTCGGCTGCGTCAACTCTACTCTTCCACCGCCTCTTTCCCGAGCGTAAGCCTCGTATTTTTCCTTAACCATCTGCAACGCTACCGAGTTGATCTCAAGTTTGCAGCTTAACGCTGCTGCTATGCCCCCCAACGTTTTATCGTCAAAAGTTGGCCCAAGCCCCCCAGTGGTCACGAGGAACTGTGGCTTTCTCTGCAATGCTTCACGGACTGCACTCGCGATTTCCTGCACTTCATCAGCCACCACCGTCACCCGCTTAACCGCAACCCCAACCGCAGTCGCACGTTTAGCGAGCCACTGCGAATTCGTGTTCAACGTTTTGCCTATAAGCAACTCGTTGCCCACGCAGATTACTTCCATGTTCAAAGTCATTGTTCTCCCTCTTTTAGCTGTGGCATCATACCTGCAATTAGTAGTTTACTTTTCTTTTATTACCGTTTGCTTCAGCCAACCCGCAGAACACAAAGCTGTGCGCGCCTTGAATAAAGAATGGGAAGGAGAAATGCTATCGCGCCCCCCAGTGCATAGCGCCTCTTGCTCGGGAATTTTCTATCAGGAAAGCAAGCGCAGTTATCAGCTGTGATAGGATACAAGCTCCATCGTCGATATCACGGCGCCGTCAGACAGAGATTCTGTTTTCACCAAAGCGGTAATTGGCACTTGCGCGCTGGCCCACGTGCTTGTCGTGCGTGTCACTCCTGAAATGTTGGTTGTAATACTAGTTTTACCGCAGTTGAATGTGCCGGCGGGAACGGTTATCGTTTCAGAGCTAGTGGCTGTGCTCAGGTCGATTTGTTCAGGCATATCTCCAGAATCACCAGGCTCCAAGTCTTCTTCAGTCTCATAGACCAAATCGCCGTTTACGTACATCTGCATTTTCATGTGAATAGCCTGAAGAGTGCTTTTATCCGTCCAGTAAGTCGTCACACTCTTTGTCCCGCTTTCTTGGGTCTCCGTTTCAATGGTCATTAGCCAGCAGGCAGTTCCACTGTAAGTTCCCTCGTCAATAGCATACTTCAGAGTGCTTTCTGAAACTAGTTCTCCCTCGTCATAGGCTTTCAGGGCGTATTGCGCCCATGTCCCAGCTTTATAGCTTCCAACTTGATTATCGCCAGATGAAGTGGCGGTCGGCGTGGGCGTAGCTCCCGTGCCTGTAGGCGTAGGAGTAACCTTAGGAGTGGGCGTAGGGTTGCCGGTTGAAGGCGATTGACTTGTTGCCAAGTAAAAGAGGACACCAGCCGACACAATTATGATCACGAGCAGAAGCACAACAACAAGTATTCTGCGAGAATCCCTTTTGGGTGAAGACGGCGGTGGTGGCGGCGGAGGTGGCGGATAATCTGCAGCAGTTAACATTCTTCCTTTCATTTTTTCATCCTTTCTCTTTTAGGCTGTATTGGCGCTGGATGTTTTGATAAGACTTTCGGTAAGCTCAAAAAACGCTTGTGCGAGTGGAAATAGAGTCCACGCTAACAAAAATGCCGTGTCGTATTTTTAGGCGGCTATTTTTTCTTGCTGAGCCACCATTTGAGGTATTCTTTTCTGCGGTTTTCTTTTTCTTCTTCTGCTGTTTCTGTGCTAGGCCTATATTTTTCTCGCAGTTCCATGAGTTCTTGCTGTGTCACTGATAAGCCGCAGCTTTTGCAGACGTAGTGTTTGGTGGCTATCGCGTAATGCATTTCTCCGCCGCATTCTGGGCAATAGGTCATTTCGCTCACTTGCCAACATACAACATAATTGGAGAAATATTAGTCTTCGCTTGCTTCTCAGCCTCTTCTTACCAAGCTTAATATGTTCTGCTTGGGCTTTCGATTAGTTCCCTAACTGTTACCATTTTGATTTCAAACCCGTAATGCAGCCTCGCCCTTACTGCTCTTTCGTATGCACCGTTATCAAAACTGAAAGCAACAATTACCCCACTTCGTGCTTTGCTCCGCCCCATCGCAGACGCGAAACTGTCAACCGTGCTACTGCTAACATCCTCTAACTGTTTAATCTGGATAGGGTAGCCTTCAACCGTGTACCCGTCTATGCCCATGCTGGATTCTTTCTGGGAAGCAGTTCTGCCAGAAAACTTCTGGAGCACCCAATTCTGAAATTCAGAAGGCAACATTCTTCGAAGGCTTGCTTCGGTTACTTTCTTTCGCTTTACTACGAGAATTACCGATAGCAGTACCGCTGCGGCAACGCCCACTGCAGCGCCCCCGATTATCCAGGAGTTAGTTTCGTCCTGTGGAAGCGCGTCTAAGAACCCTGTTCCGCCGCAATCTGGGCAGTCAATTGTAACAGTTACTATTCCCGTTCCACCGCACTCTGGGCAATCGGCTTTGCCGCCACTAGACAAGTAGATGTTGCAGCTCAGATAGGGTGCACACACGATTCCTTCAACGATAACTGTTACGGTAACATCTTCACGGGGTGGAAAATAGGTTTCAGCTGAGGTATTTGTGTACGTTTCAGTTGAGCTTTTCACCTCTGCAGTGACAACTGCATAAACTCCAACATCTGCTAATTCATTATAAAATACTCCTGCAACAATTGTTGCTGGGTGGGTGCTGTTGCCACCTGCTTGCGGAGGGAATATTTTCTTCCGGATAACGCTGGTTGTTTCAGATTCCCCTCCGCAGAGTGGGCATGTCTGGGTTTCTGTTATTTTGCCGGTGCCCTGGCATCGGGGACATTTAACGCTTGCTGACGCAAAATTCACGACCGAAAAAAGAAGGATTGCGATTAATGAAACTATTAGCGCTTTATTTTTCATGAGTTATTCTCCTCAAATTTGTTGAAAGAGCGGGATTTGGCTTTGTAGGCGCCATTTTTGAAGCGCCAGCTCCTTTCACGCATATACTTTCCAGTTAGCTACTTATGCCTTATTATATTTTAATAATGGCTGGATTCAGCATTGCTCGTTGATTGAGAAATCATGTTAAACGTGGGCGTAAACGCGGTCGCTTGTGTATCTGCCGTTGCTCATTTCATTTTCTATTTCCCGCAACAGCAGTATCCGCTTGAACGTTGGTGGATGCGTAGCAAACCAGCTGTTCATAGTCGCCCACGTGTCTTTGGATTCTTGCTCCATAGCCAGTTCCAGTTCGCGCTCGTCCAAAACGCCGTCCTTGTCTAAATCGTAATCCTGTTTGTTGTTCATTATCTGCTGGATTTCCCGTTTCGCCATGGCTGGGTCTTCAATGTAAAATGCCCTTGCGCCTTCTGTTGGTTTGGGCGAAATTGACAGCCCATAAGTGATTTTTGCCAAGGCGCTTTCCAAGCTTCGCGGAGAGCCAGTCACGTAAGCCGAGTAAGCGTCAGCGTAGTGCTCGCGCAGTCGGCTTAGCCTCATCACGCTTAGAAAAGTAAGCATGTAAACTATGAAGGAAATTGCGCCTATAACTAGCAGTGCTACACCCACGTTGTTTTCCCTGTCCCTTCCTCTGGAGCGGGAACTCAGCATGCCTGCGCGAAGGGTGGTCTGCGCTATTATGTACGCGATTAACGGCAACGCTGAAAGCACGGTCATCACAATGTAGTCTTTATGCTTGATGTGGCCTAATTCATGCGCTATTACGCTTTTGACTTCGTTCTCGTTTAAGTTTGTCAGCAAGCCTTCGTGCAGCGCTAGGACGGCACTTTTGCTGGTTCTGCCGAAAGTGAACGCGTTGGGCGTGCTGTTGGGGACTATGGCTAGTTTTGGCATTGGCAAACTGCTTTTGTCGCAGAGTTCTTTGACTGCGGATTCCAGCCACGGGTTTTCGTTTGGTTTAAGGTAGCGTAGACGTGTTGCGCTGGCGACGATGGCTGGTCCTATCAGGTACTGGAACAGTATGAAGAGGCTTACGCCTGCTAAGCCTATGAGTAGGCTGGTCATCCAATCGAATTGCAGAAGGTAGATTATTGCAAACAGTAAGAGGGAGAAGATGAATGTGGCTATGAATATTGATGCTCCCATTGCCAGCTTCAACTCGGATAGCCTAGCCAAACGTAACTTGCCTCCTGATATTTCAGTGAGAAAACAATTGCAGAATTAAGTCTTTCTAAACAAACCGCGGGAAAGCTGGGCTAACGCTGTGCATGCGCAGGCAAAAAGTAAGGAGGGGAGTTTAGATTGGGTATGCTCCGCACACGTTGCAGAACTGGATTCTTGTTTTCACGTAGCTCTTGCAGTAGGGGCACTGGATTCCGCCGTTGTCAGGGTAAACATATGCGGGTTTTCCGAAGCGTTTCCTGAACAACTCGTAGTACAAAAGTTGCTCCTTATCCCGAATCTTCACGTCGTCTTTTTCGAGTATGGCTTTCTTTTTCTCATCGAATTCTTTGTCTGTGACTTCCTTGTCGAAGAAAGTTCGCAGAACAGCCGTTCCCGTGCCCTCTTCCAAAGGTGCTTTGGGTCTCCACATGACCTCTTTCGGTATTACGTCTTCGTATGCTTTGCGAAGTATCCATTTGCTGTATTTTACGCCATTGTACATGTTTATTTTGAATTTGATTGGCAGTTTCTTAGCCCACTCCATGAAAAGCGGATCCAGATAAGGCGCTTTAATGCTCATTCCAAGCGATTCCGCCATTGGTATTGAAGAAAAGCTCATGCCCGACCACATCTTTTCCTGCATGTCTTTGAATTCTGGTTCGGACAAGTGGAACTGCCACGGATAGCCAAACAATTCGTCTAACGCGTCGCCTGTGAAGACGCTTTTCACGCCTTTCTTCTTTAGCAACGTTAAACCAATGTACACGGGCATGCTGTTTCTTATTTCCATGGGGTCAAACTTTTTCAGGGCTTCTACGACTTTTGGGGCGTTGCTGATGACTTCGTCGCGGTCGAACACGTGGGTTTCGTGGTTGAGTTTAAGGAAGGTCACCATTTTCTTTACGTATTCTGTGTCTTGGGGGTTTCCGTGTTTGAACGCCATGGTTAGGCAGGGGATTTTTGGGTTGTACTTTACTGCTTCGTAAGCTATTATTGTGGTGTCGGTTCCTGCTGAGAACAGGAAGCCGTCAGCCATGTTTTTCTGTACAACTTTGTTGACTAAACTTCGGGTTTCAGGCAAAAGGTTAGCGTATTCTTGTGGGTTCAGCATCGTCTTGTTTTCCTCACAACAACAGACTTCGTCTTCTTTAAGATATTTAAGTTTATCCGTACGCTTACCAAGTCGCTGAAAAAATAAACATCTGTATGAAAAATCGCACAAATATTGAACAGAAACTTGCCTCTTTCTGAAAGCCGCGCTGGCTTCCAACAGCTTAAATCCGTAATTCAAGGGGATAGCTTAGTCACGCAGGCATAACAAGTGTTTCTAAAATGTTATTTTGAACCCGCTTAGCTGAGAACTTTTCAGGACTGCCGCACAAAAGTTATATTCGACAGGTATGTTAGATTGTTGACTCGCGATGGACAAGCACCAATCAGTTATTCTGCGTACTCATTTTGAACGTTTCTCGCATTCTTGGTTTATTTCTTTTGATGCTTGCCCTCAGAAAATCTCGCGCGGCGAGCAACTTAATGGGCAAAGAAGGGAAAACGCATGAAACAGTTTGACCTTGTAGGCAACGGCATTAAACTGATTCTGAAAGAAAACGTGTTAGCAGTGCTCTCTGATGCTCCGCTTAGCACGGTGAGTTCAGCATTCCATGATGGCGGCGGTTTAAAGAAGACAAACGCGATACTGAACGTGGAGGTCCCTAAATCTTATGGCGACCGTAACCTCCATGACGACCCTGATGCTTTCATCGTGAATTCTGCAAGGGCTTTCGGCGTTAGTGGAAGCTTCATCGGCGTGGTCACTGCTGCGGCGGTGGAGAACTACGCGTTGGTTTCCAAAAGAGAAGCTGAATTTGCTGTTAGCGTGGTGGCTACCGCGGCGGACAATGAGGGAAATACTTGCAATTTCGCCGAGTCAGCAGGCGAAAAGATAGAGGTTGAAGGAGAGCATGCGGGGACAATAAACATTATCGTTGTTGTTGACGGAAACCCGACTGAAAGCTGCTTAGTCGGCCTCGTAATCACCGCAACTGAAGCCAAGATGGCAGCGTTAAAAGAGTTGGATATCAGAAGCAGGTTTTCTGGTGATGAAGCCACAGGAACCGTTACTGACGCCATCGTCGTGGCTGAAACAAACCGTGGGGCGCCAATAGTTTATGGTGGGCCTGCTTCGCCGCTGGGTCAGCTTGTTGGGTACTGTACGAGGAAAGCTGTGAAGGAAGCGGTGATGAAAGCGAACGAGTGTATGCCTTGCAGGTCTCTTCTTGACAGGTTCAGAGAGCGGCATTTGTCGATAGCGAAATTGGCTTCGGAACTGTCGAAGGCTAAAAGTTTAGGTGTGGATGAGAAAGCGCTGGCAGCTAGGTTGACTGCGCTGTTGAAGGCTGAGCCGTTTTATGCGTCAATTGTGCTGGCGGCTATAAGGATGGATGAGGAGGTAACGAAGGGGTTGGTTCCGCCAGAGTTTGGAGAAATAAGTGCTGTTAGTAAGAGGTTTGGCGAAGTTCTGCTTTCAAATCTAGCGCCAAGCAACGTTAAAGCTGAAGGCGACCTTGCTTCTTCCAGTGATTATGACGCGGTAGATTTGCCGCCTTTCCTGAAGCAGGCGCTCATAAACATAGTGAAAGCTGCCTTTTCCAAGTAACCAGCTAAGAACAGAACGATGCTGTGTGCGCCTTGAGCGCTGTCAAGGTCTACGTCAAGAAGCCATGTTGTTAAGCGGTTATCTGCTTGACCTGCGCACCATCAGCGTTTGAGCTTGGCTTACCCGCTCTATTTTTCCAAGCGCGGTTTCAAATTCGTCGACGATGCCTGTTTTGTCTTCTGGGAATCTTACCTGCACTAAGAGCGCTACGAGCCCGAAGCTATAGGTTCTTCACCGTAACCTTCCAGCGTGGCGAATTCAGGCAAGATTTTCTCTATTTGCTTTTTCATGCCGTCGAAGCTTTCCATTATGTCTTCGGGGAAGACTTTGTAGGTGACTATTACGCTGCCCATTTGCTTATTCCGCCTTTATGGTCCTGTGAAGCCGCATTTTGGGCATTTGTACGTGCGCCCGAATTTTCGGCATTTCCCACAGCGTTTTATTTGGATTTCGCCGCAGTTGGGGCAGAGGAACTTGGTGGCTTCTGTTCCAGGCGGGATAGGTTTGCCGCAGCTTGTGCATGTAACCAGTGATAATGTGGCTGTTTTTTCTGACATCACGTTAATCTCCGTGTCGTTTCTGTAACGTAGGACTTCCTTATATTTGCTGTGCTTGTTTGGTGGGTTTTGTTGTGCGGAGAGCTGTGAAAGCACTGGTTACTTTTGGTTACGGAAAGTTGTAGCGTGCGTTTTTTCGCAAGTTTATTATTTCGGTTTTTAGCCATTAATGTACGGTGCCATTTTTGGGCGTAAACCTGAGGGGCATTGTTCCGAAAACGCAAGTAAAGTTAGAGAATTTAAGCGGCAAAGCCATAGCCATAGACGCTTACAACGCCCTGTACCAGTTTCTCGCCATCATCCGACAGCCCAACGGCACGCCACTAACAGACAGCACGGGAAAAGTCACCAGCCACCTCAGCGGCTTGCTCTACCGCACCAGCAACCTTGTGGAGATGGGCATCAAGCCGATTTACGTTTTCGACGGCGTTCCGCCCGTGTTGAAAGCAGCGGAGATTCAGCGCCGCAAAGAAGTGAAGCAGGAGGCTGCTGTTCATTATGAACGAGCCGTGGCAAAAGGCGACATGGTGAAAGCCCGTATGTTCGCGCAAGCCACCGTAAGCCTGAAGGATTACATGAAAGATGACGCGAAACGCGTGCTTGATTTGATGGGGCTGCCCTGGATTCAGGCGCCCAGCGAAGGCGAAGCGCAGGCGGCGCACATGACGCGGCGTGGAGACGCGGATTACTGTGCAAGCCAAGATTATGACAGCTTGCTCTTTGGTGCGCCCTTGCTTCTTAGGAACGTGACGATTTCGGGGAGAAGAAAGCTTCCGCGCAAGAACGTGTACGTGGATATTGTGCCCGAAGTGATTGCTTTGGACAACGTGCTGAAACAGTGCGGAATCACTCGTGAACAGTTAATCGACGTGGGCATACTCATCGGCACGGACTTTAACCCTGACGGCATCAAAGGCTTAGGCCCAAAAACCGCTTTGAAACTCATACAAGAGCACGGGACACTGGAAAACGCGTTACCACATATTAAGAACGCAGAGTTTCCGCATCCGCCTGAAAGCATACTGGAGGTCTTTCTGCGTCCAGCAGTCACCGACAACTACAAGGTTGAATGGCGAGAACCCAACGTCGAAGCCATCGTGGATTTTCTCTGCCGCCAAAAAGACTTTTCAGAAGACCGCGTACGCAAAACTCTGGAGAAGATGCAGGCAGGTGCGCAGGAGCAGAAAGGAAAAACCACTTTGGAGAAGTGGTTCGGGTAAAAGCTTAGAACATGTGTCCGTACTCGCCTGTTAACGGCACGAACGCTACGCCGCCCAAGTTTTCCTCTTTAATGGCTCCATCTGCGTCTTTCGTGATTTTTATGAGATGTTGGAACAGGGAAGCACTGCCAACTGGAATCAGCATGACGCCGTTGGGCTTCAACTGATCAACCAGAGGCTGAGGCACGCGGGGAGCCGCCGCTGTTACGAGAACGCGGTCGTAAGGTGCCTTTTCAGCGTATCCTTTGGAGCCGTCGCCGCAGGTTATTGTCACGCGGTCGCCGTAGCCCTCGTTCATTATGTTTTTCCGTGCGGTTTCAGCTAAATCCTGCACGATTTCCACTGTGTACACGTGACCCCACTCGCTGCGGGGCGCACTGTGAGGCGCGATTATCTCCGCTATCGTGGCGGAGTGCCAGCCTGAGCCTGCGCCGACTTCCAGAACTTTTTGGCCTACTTCCAACAGGAGGGCTTCGTTCATTATTGCAACCATGTGTCGCCTAGCTCAGTTTTTGGCTGAGAGCTATGTGGCGCTGAGATTGTTTGACCGAAGCCTATGGAAAGCGGCGTGTCCACGGCGCTGTAAGACCGTGTTTCTTCTGGAAGGAAATTGGTGCGGGGCACAGCGAGCATGGCTTTGATGACGGCAAGCGAGCAAAGAATACTCTGCTTAGTTAGGCTGTCTACGAGTTTTTCCCAGTCTGTTTTCTCCAAATTAAGGTACCCAGATGATATAGTGTGGGCGGGTCCTTTTTAAAATATGTGCGTTCAAAAGATTGAAAAATGAAAGAAAGGGGTACTTCACGGCGAAAAACCAACCCCTCCGTGCTCCACACTATATAAAGGAAGTATATATATAAGGGGGCTATAGTTTTTCCCGCACGCTAGTTCTGCGAAGCGCAACGTTTAGCTGATTTCGTAGCTTTTTTCGCCATCTTTGTTATTTTTCGGTATGGTCATCGTGAACTGTACACCTTGACCATGCTTGCCTGTTTCCTCTATCGTCCAACCATAGGCTTCACATATTCTCTTCATCAAATAAAGCCCGTAACCTGTGCCTTTTCCGAAGCCTTCCTTGAACAGGTCGCACTTCACGTCTTCGGGAATTCCAACACCGTTATCCTCGTACATAAGCCTCAACTGATTTTCCTCCTCTTTGTAGTGCACTCTAATTTTACTAATTTTTTCACCGTACTTCAAAGAGTTATCAACTAGATTGTAGAACACTTGTCTCAGCAGGGAATCCGCAAGCACCGTTAACCCGTGACATTCATTAACCAGCTCTGCACCTTTCAAGTCTGAGAACAACGAAACAGCTTCACTAAGGTGCCTTTCCACATCAACATACTTTAGCTCTTCTACACCCACTTGCTCGTAGATTCTCTCAAACTCCAGAATACGCAACATCTGCTGAGCAGCCAACTCCATTTCCCGCAGTTGAAGTAAGGCTTCTGTGTTATCACCAATTTTTTTCTTTAGCAAAAAGAGTCTGCCGTTTAAAGCGGCAAGCTTGTTCCGAACATCATGCCTAGTTAAACTTCCAACAACATGCAGCTTCTCATTAAGCTCAACTACTTTTCCGATGGCATCGTTAAAAACTTCCTGCATCCACTTCTGCTCGCTTATGTCAGTTGAAACGCCAATAATCCCAATAATTTCGCCCTTATCATCAGTAATCGGCGCATCTGTCACAATCGCTTGAAAAAGCGTGCCGTCACGCCGTTTAGCAACAAATTCGCCTGACCAGCTTTCTCCCGAACTTAACTTGTTACGTATTTTTGCAGCTTGCTCCTTCGAAGTTTCTGCAGGCGTAACATCCACGACATTGCGACCCAGCACTTCCGCCTCTGACCAGCCGTAAAGCTTCTCTGCAGCGTGATTCCAATAAATGATGTTTCCATTAGTGTCTGTACCTATGATGGCTTGTCCCACAGCGTTCAGCAAACGCGCTTGAAAATGAGCTTTCTCAGAGATTTTTTTGCTTTCGGTTATGTCCCTGAATAATCCCCTAAGCATTTTCCTGCCATTAACCTCAAACAAGTTGCCTTTTATCGCAACGTCTCTGATTTCTCCATTTTTAGTGATTATTCGGTTCTCAACCGTAATTCCTTCTTTATCTGTGCGATGCTGCTCGAAACTTCCGCCGAACCTTCCTTTCTGCTCTTCTTTGGGGTGAAGAAAGCGTTGGTGCATGCCGATTATCTCTGATTTTTCCCTGCCAACTAGCTCCGTCGCAGCACGGTTACAGTCAATGATGATTCCTGTTTCAGCATCAGCAACAAAAATGGCGTCAATGGCTTCTTCAAACAGTGTCCTGTATTTTTCCTCTGAATCCTCCACCGCTTGTAGCATTCTTCTATTTTCGGTGACATCTACATCTGCACCTTTGTATCCCAAAAGATTACCTTTTTTATCTACTATTGGAATTCCACTTGTAGACAGCCAAACTCTGCTGCCGTTCTTGTGCAGAGTTCGATTAAAGAAGTCACGGAAAGGACTTTTCGTGGCAAACGTCTGAAAGGCTTTCTCTTTTAGTTCTTCCCTTTCTCCAGGAAGAAAAAGATCATAAAAATGCTTTTTCCCAACGATTTCCTCTGGTTTGTATCCAAGCACTTTTTCCACTGTTGGATCTGCGTAGGTGTACACGCCATTGGCGTCTACTTCCCAGAGCCATGTCCGAGCATTATCTGACACCTGCTTGAAGCGTTTCTCATTCTCCCGCAGAGATGCTTCTATCTGCTTGCGTTCTGTGATGTCGCGAGCAGTAATCACTATTCCAGTGACTCGATTGTTTTTGTCTGTTAAGACTTTTGTTGCACCTTCCATCAACACGTAGCTTCCGTCAGCGCGTTTGCAACGAAGCTCTAGTTTTCCTCCAGAGCGTTTTCTGAAAACTTCCCTCACAGCTTCAATCAGTACCGCTAAGTCGTCTGGATGAATAAACTGGCAAACGAGTTTTCCTATTGTTTCGCTTGGTTCATGCCCTAAAATTCCTTTGACGGAAGAGCTAGCATACGTGATTCTCAAGTTCTCATCAGCTAGCACAAGCATGTCTTGTATGTTCTCAGTTATTTGACGCAGAAAGTTTTCTGACTCCTTCAATCGCTTTTCCGTTCTTCGCCTCTTAACAGCGCTCAAGATGCTGTGCTTAAGCTCTTCATATGTAGCTTCTGCACCGCCTTGCTTGTCAATGTACTGTTCCACGCCTGAATTCAAAGCTTCGATGGCGATTTCCTCTTTAACCGCGCACGTGAACAGAATAAACGGAACATCGATGCCTTTTTGCCTCAGTTCTTTCAGAAGCTCCAAACCGTTTTTCTCAGGCATCTGGTAATCAGCAACAACCACATCATAATCCGTACTCTTTAGTCTTTCAAGAGCTTCTCTAGCAGACAAAGCAGTGTCCACTTGGAACATGCCTTGTCCTTCCAAGCAATTCTGCGCAACCGCTAAAAAATGTGCATCATTATCCACATGCAGAACTCTAATCTTTTCTTCACTGGAGAAATCAGTGTACACTGCACTTGTGGACTCAACGACACTTTTCATCCGCTTCGACTTCCTTTTAATAGTGCATTTGTCATATGTACGCTGATAGCGATTAAAATGGTTATGATTCAGCTATATGAATCAAAAATAAGCCGTGTAGCTATGAATTGTGGTTCTGGACGCCGAGTTTTCTGTAGTTTGCAGTGGAGAAATGGAGTATGGAAAACTGGGCTGTTCTGTCTTTCTTTTTTGGATGGTTGAAACTAGCGCGTGAAAAGACTATAGCCCCCTTATTTATAGTTGCTTTATATAGTTCTGCGGAAGGCTTTGCGAGTAGACCCCCTACTGGTTTCTGCAATGAGTTTCTAATAGGCTCCAAATATGAATGGTTATGCATTGTTTTGGTTGTGGTGCGGTCTCCGGGATTTGAACCCGGGTCGTCAGGTTGGGAACCTGATGTCCTGACCAAGCTAGACTAAGACCGCGCAACATCCACATATCACCCGCACAAGCCAACTTAAACTTTTATCCACTAAGCCCTTAATTAGTAGCACAATTGTTATTTCCCACCACAAGAAAAATAGCACACAGAACAGGAGAAATGCGCTTATGCCCAAAAACTTCACCTACGCCAACGCAGGCGTAAACCGAGAACAACGCCACGAATCCAAAAAAGCACTGAAAACGCTGGAGCAAACGTACAAGCACAGCCGCGGCGGCGCGGTCATGCACTTGCCGTACAGCAACATCTTCCCCTTCACTGGAAACACTTACTTGGACTTGACCATTGAAGGCGTCGGCACCAAAGTCCTGATAGCGCAGCTTGCCGAGAAATACGACAGCATAGGCGTGGACGCCGTAGCCATGGCAGTAAACGACGTAATCCGCTCAGGCGCCACCCCACTTGCCATTTCGGATAACATTCATGCGCAAGCCAGCAACCCCCAGCTTGTCAAAGCGTGGCTGGAAGGCATAGCCAGAGGCGCAGAAGAGTCGGAGTGCCCAGTGGTCAGCGGGGAAATTGGTGATGTGGCTGAAATCATAAGCGGCTTAACAGCGGGCGCAGGCTTCGACATGGTTGTCGCCGCCATCGGACAAGTTGCTGAGCCTGACGTAATCACGGGAAAAGGCGTAGTGGCTGGCGACACGATAATAGGCTTCCGAAGCAGCGGCTTGCACAGCAACGGCATAAGCCTCGCACGAAAAATCCTCTTCAAACAGTGGGGCGGAAAATACGAGCCACACGCAGTTCCAGATGGCTTAAGCAGGGAAATAGGCTTAGAAGCGTTGGAGCCTACGCGAATCTACGTGAAACCCCTGCTTAAAGCGGCAAAAGCGGTGAAAGTGAAAGCCGCCGTGCACATAACAGGCGATGCGTACTTGAAGTTTAACAATCTCGTGCGTTTCTCGCCGGGCATAGGCTTCGAATTCACCAACTTCAAACCTCAACCCATCTTCGGGTTAATCCAGAAAACCGCGCGGGAGCTCAGCTTAACCGTGACGGATGAGGAGATGTTCAAAACCTTCAACATGGGCTGGGGCTTCGCCATAATCGTAAACAAAACCGACACAGACAACGCTTTGGATGTACTCGGGAAAGCTGGGGCGGAAACTGAA
>CAZYUQ010000022.1:0-10683 GCA_964650565.1 uncultured Candidatus Bathyarchaeia archaeon
CAGCAGCTGAATGCGCTGGTAACCGCGTAAGCTACTGTGCACCTTATTGGAAGTGTTCTTTCATTTCGGCAAGAGAAAGCGTAGCTATGTTGTTTTCTCGCAGTGTGTTCTCAGCCTTATCTGCATCGTTGACTCTTAGAATCAAGGCAAATCTTCCATCTGTATGCACCGCGGATGAATAGGCATATTCAATGTTCAGGTCGCTTTCACCCAGAATCTTTGTTATCTTGGAGATTTTGTCTTTTGCAGTTATCAAAATGGCGGTTACTTCAATGTTCTTTTTTGATTTAGCAAGATTGAAATCGGCATCTTCCAGAATCTTTGTTGCTTTTTCAGGGTTGTCCGTCACCATCCGAATCAGCCCGTATTCACCGGCGTCTGCAATTGACAAGGCAAAGATTCTGATTTGACCTTTGTCGAGATAGCCCATTACGTCAGATAAAGAGCCCGGCCTATTATCCAAAAAGACGCTAACTTGCTGTACAGGCATATGCGCCACCAAACTCAAGTAGACTCAAACAATATTTATATCTTCACATTTCCTAACATTTCATCCTTCAACATCGGAGACCGCGAAAGTGCTGGATTGCATAGAAATCTCAAAAGAGTTCGGAGGACTTAAAGCCTTAAAAAAAGTGGACTTGACAGTCCGCGAAAACGAGATTGCTGGGCTTGTAGGACCTAACGGCTCAGGAAAATCAACACTTCTGAACGTCATCAGCGGCGTTTACAAGCCCGAGTCGGGCAAAGTTTTATTCATGAACGAGGACATTTCGAAACTCCCGCCGCATGCAATATGCGCTAAGGGGATAACAAAGACCTCTCAAACTGTGCAGTCGTTTCCAGATATGACTGCAATTGAAAACGTGCTTATAGGCGTGCTTTTCGCCAGAAAAGAGAGCCAAGCACAGCAAGACGCTGTGACTAAGGCTAAGGAGCTCCTAGAGTTTGTAGGCTTAAAGGAAGAAAAATTCAGTATTCCCGCGAAGAATCTGAACGTGGTGGAACTGAGGCGCGTGCAGCTTGCCCGAGCCTTGGCAACATCTCCTAAACTGCTTCTTTTAGACGAGCTTCTCACTGGTTTAACTCCGAAGGAGAGCGACGAAGCCATTGCCTTAGTGAAGCTCATAAATAAGCAAGGCATAACCGTACTCATGGTTGAGCATGTCATGAAAGTGATTATGGGTTTATGTAGCCGAGTGACTGTTCTGCACCACGGCGAGAAAATCTGTGAAGGCGCACCAGGCGAAGTATGCAATGATAAAGACGTGATACGAGTGTATTTGGGTAAACGTTTTTCGTTGGATGAGGAATAAGAGATGCTGGAAGTTGAAAATGTTTCTGCAGGCTACGGCATGGTTCAGATACTGTGGGATGTATCCTTCAAAATTAAAGAAAAAGAAATCGTGAGCATAATCGGTCCAAACGGCGCGGGCAAATCCACTTTGGTAAAAACCATCACGGGTTTGTTGCCTCCAAAAAGCGGTGCTATCCGCTTCAAAGGAGAAAACATAGGAAAGCTGCCGCCGTACGAAATTGTAAAGAAAGGGATACACCTGATTCCAGAGGGCCGGGAAATCTTCCCAAGAATGACCGTTGACGAGAACTTGCGTTTGGGCGCTTACATAGTACAGGACAAAGACAAAGTTAAGGAAACAAAAGAAAAGGTTTACCAGATATTCCCTGTTTTGAAAAAGAAAGAGAAACTTTTAGCGCAGACCCTGAGCGGCGGCGAACAACAAATGCTGGTCATAGGCAGAAGCCTCATGTCAGACCCTGAACTTTTGATATTGGATGAGCCTTCATTGGGTTTAGCGCCCATAATCGTTGAAAAAGTTTTAGATACGTTAACTAAGATAAACGAGGATGGCGTGACCATTCTGCTGGTGGAGCAGAACATCCGCGATTCCTTAGGCATCGCCAACAGAGGTTACGTCCTTGAAGAAGGCAAGATTATTATAGAAGGCGAAGGCAGAGAACTGCTGTCTAATAGTCATATAAAGGAAGTCTATCTAGGCATTTAACGGAGAATCCTCCAATGAACAGTAAGTATTGGAACGAAAAAATCGAAACCATGCCCCGAGAAGGACTCAGGAAACTTCAACTTCAACTGCTCAAAGCAAAAGTCAAGTTTTGCTACGAAAACACTGCTTTCTACAAAAAGAAATTCCAAAGCGCAGGAATAACCCCTGACGACATCAAAACACTTGAGGACATCCAGAAAATTCCCTTCACAGTGAAGAACGATTTAAGGGATAACTACCCGCTTGGCATGGTCGGAGTAAACTTAGATGAACTTGTTGAAATTCACGCGTCAAGCGGAACAACGGGAAACCCAATAATCGGTGCATACACGAGAGGCGACATGGACATTTGGGAAGAACTAATGGCGCGGTCGCTCTACACAACAGGCGTTAGACGAAATGACGTAACGCACATCGCTTACGGCTACGGCCTGTTCACAGGTGGCTTAGGCTTTCATTACGGTGCCCAGAAAATCGGAACCGCCATCATCCCCGCAGGAGGCGGGATGACTCAGAGGCAAATAAAGCTCATGAAAGACTTAGGCACAACCGTGTTATGTTGCACGCCGAGTTTTGCGGTTTACCTTGCGGAGACCATGGCTAAAGAAGGCGTGGACCCGAGGAAAGACCTTAAACTGAGGATAGGTCTCTTCGGCGCAGAACCATGGTCTGAAAAAATAAGGGAAAGAATCGAAAGCGAACTTGGAATTGAAGCTTTTGACGTGTACGGCTTAACCGAACTGTGCGGTCCAGGCGTTTCAATAGAATGCAGCGAGCACGATGGACTGCACATTTGGGAAGACCACTTTCTCGTGGAAACCATTGACCCGAAAACCGGCGAAGTATTACCAGCTGGCGAACAAGGCGAATTAGTCTTCACGTCACTTACAAAGACTGGGCTGCCTATTCTGCGGTACAGAACACGGGACATTTCAGTCATTAAAACCGAAAAGTGCGCGTGCGGCAGAACTCACTCCCGCATGATGCGCATCAGTGGAAGATCCGATGACATGCTAATAATAAGAGGCGTCAACGTGTTTCCCTCACAGGTCGAATACGTCCTAATGAGCTTTCCAGAGTTAGCTTCGCAATATCAAATAATTCTTGACCGACCAGGGGCGCTTGACATTTTCACCATCAAAGTAGAATTAACGGACAAAACTATGCAAACCCAAGTAGACTTGAACGCGCTGAAGAGTAGAATTCTTGAGAAAGTGCACAACGTTATTGGTCTTTCACCGATTCTTGAGCTTGTAAAACCTGACGAAATTCCTAGAACTGCAGGAAAAGCGAAAAGGGTCTTGGATTTACGTTCAGGCAAGATTTGAAGGCTTCATCGGAATGGGCGCGAAAATCGCAAGCGGCAAACCAAACAGTTTTGTGTTGCTTAATGGCGATGAGGCTGTTGCGAGAGGCGCAGCGGAAGCTGGCGTCAAAGTAGCTGCTTCGTACCCTGGCACTCCTTCCACTGAAATTCTGGAAGCACTTGCTGAAGCGGCGAAGACTTTTGGGATATACGTTGAGTGGAGCATAAACGAAATTGTGGCTACGGAAGTAGCTGCTGGTGCTTCAATGGCTGGTGTCCGATCTATCGTGTCGATGAAGCATGTTGGTTTGAACGTGGCTGCTGACGCGGCGATGACGCTGGCTTATACGGGTGTTGAAGGCGGCATGATTATTGCTGTTTGCGATGACCCGGCTATGCACAGCAGCCAGAACGAGCAGGACACGCGGTATTTTGCTTTGCATTCTAACTTGCCTTTGTTGGATGCAGCTAACCCTCAAGAAGCATTGGATATGTCTCGTGAAGCGTTCCAAATAAGCGAAAGACTAGGGTTGCCAGTGATTATTCGTTTGACCACGCGGGTAGCTCACGGCAAAGCTCGAGTCAAGCTTAGCGCGATTGCTGAAAGTTCCCGAAAGGTAGAGTTTGACAAGAACATTTCCAGATGGGTGATGGTGCCTTCTAACGCCATAAAACAGCATAAAGCTCTGAAAGGAAGATTGGAAAAAGCAGTAACGCTCGCAAATGGTTCAAAGTTTAATATCTTTGAAGATAACGGAAAAGACATAGGGATAATAGGCAGTGGAATAGGCTACTACTATGCAAGGTCCATTTTAGACACGAAAAATTTTTCTTGGCTGAAACTAGGTTTCGTGTATCCATTTCCAACGGAACTAGTCCAGCAGTTTGCGTCTAAAGTTAAAAAAATAATTGTGATAGAAGAATTACGCCCCTACATTGAAAGCAACATCCAATGTTTGCACCCTGAGATTCTGGGAAAAACCCAGTTAGGCTTAAGCGAAATCGGCGAGTTTACGCCAGACACCCTGAGAGACGCTTTTGCAGCATTAGGTTTATGTGAGAAGCCTGAAAAGCAGGAAGACTTGGATTTGCCTCCTCGCCCACCTGCGCTTTGCCCGGGGTGTCCGCACAGGGCTTTTTACTATGCATTGAATACGGTTAACCAATTTGTTAGTTGCAAGCCCGACAAGTGCGTTGGTTGTGACATATGCGAGTATGTCTGCTCTTGGGAGAAAGAAAAAATCTTTAACCCTGTTAAGTCCAGAATACGGGCATTACGAATCGATGCTTTGTCTAATATCGCTGTGGCTTGTAGAGTTTGCGAAGATGCGCCTTGTGTAGCCGCTTGCCCAAGAGACGCGTTGAGTCAGTCACCTGAAAACGGAACAATACTGGTTGATGAAGAGAAATGCGATGGTTGCGGTTGGTGCATAGAATCTTGCGAGTATGGCGCGATAACCTTGCATCGTGACACGGGAAAACCTATTGTTTGCGATACCTGCGGCGGCGACCCCCAATGCATTCAATGGTGCCCAGAAAGCGCGTTGAGCTTTGAAGGAAAGACGACAGACAAAATCGTCACAGGCGACATAGGCTGCTACACGCTTGGATGTTTGCCGCCAGTAAATGCGGTTCAGACGTGCCTTTGCATGGGCGCGGGGATTTCTCAAGCTGCAGGGATGATTCACGCGGGCGTAAAGGACAAGGTGTTCGCGGTTATAGGGGATTCAACGTTTTTCCACGGTGGTATGCCTGGTCTGCTGAACATCGCCTATAACAAGGCGAATGTCTGTGTGGTTATTTTGGATAATCATGTTGTGGCGATGACGGGGCATCAGCCTACGCCTGGCTCTGGAAAAAACGTTTTAGGCGAAGACACGAAGGTAATAAAGCTTCAAGACATCGCAAAAAGTCTTGGAATTGAGAAAGTAGAGGTTGTTGACCCGTACGATGTTGAAGGCACCACGAAAGTTCTAAGGGAGATAATGGATTATTATGGTCCTTCCGTTGTAATCTCTGAAAGACCCTGTCCTCTCCGCATCAAACGTGGTCCAGCGAGAGAGGTTTTGAAAGAATGCAACGCGTGCGGTGTATGCGTAGAAGCTTTCGGTTGCCCAGCCATTTCCCTCACCGCTGAACGCGCCGAGATTGACCCGACCCTCTGCTACGGCTGCGGCGTCTGCGAAACAATCTGCCCCTTTGAGGCAATAAGGAGTACTGGTTAGCATGAAGCTGGACGTAGTTGTTGCTGGCGTAGGCGGGCAGGGCGTCGTGGTTATAAGCGACATTTTCTGCGAGGCTGCATTGCTTGACGGGTTTGATGCCGCAAAAGCGGAAATTCATGGAATGGCGCAGAGAGGAGGCGCAATAGTTGCGCACGTTAGAATCGGCGACAAGGTTCAGGCTCCATTAATTGCGCGTGGAACCGCGGATATAGTGCTGGGATTTGAATTGCTTGAAACTGCAAGGGCAATGTCCATGTTGAAGCCTGAGGGCACTGTGGTGGTGAATACCAAGTATATGCCACCTAACTCGGCGTTCACTTGCTCTGCTAAACCTTTAAGTCAGGAACAGTTGTTGGGCGTGATACGGGCGAGGGCGCGTGCTGTTCACGAAATTGATGGAATTGGCATCGCCACCCAGCTTGGAAACCTGTTGGTAGTGAACACGGTTCTCCTCGGCGCACTGTCAGCTCTCCCAGAAAACCCCGTGCAGCCCGAGTCTTTAAAGAAGGCTATGGCTGATAGACTCAAAAGCAAATACATTGATGTGAACTTAAAAGCTTTCCAACGTGGCAAGGAAAGTGTGAAATTGGGATAGTTTTATTAACTATTTAATTGCAGTAATGTAAAGGATTTAATTCAACAATAAAAAGGGGAAATGAGAGATTGGCAAATAAGAAAATGCTTGGCTTGCTTGTTGTTGTGATTGTTGTCGTAGCTGTGGCCGCTGCGGTTTGGCAACTGAATCTTGCGCCTTCAGCTGAAGCTCGCCCGATCAAAATAGGCTTGGTTGCATGTTACCAGAAGGCAGAGGGACAGGACATGGATCGTGCAGCAAGGATGGCTGTTGACGAGATTAACGCTGCTGGAGGCATTTACGTAGCTGAATGGCACACTAAGGTCTTAATTGATTTGGTGATAGCTGACACTGAAGATGATACGCCTGGCAAAGCGGTGGGTCCTGTAACTCGGGCAGTAACAGAAGACAACGTTGACATTCTCATCGGCGGATACACAAGCGCAGGTACCCTCGCTGACCAAACGGTCGCCATAGACAACAAAGTGCCTTTCATCATAACTGGCGCTTCATCCAGCCTCGTCACGAGAAGAGGACCACAAGGTAACTACGGTGGTTTGCCTGAAAACTCTACTTCAAGAGTAGAAGACGCAGAAGGCATGAGCTATATGTTCCACTATTGCACTACAACCGCTGACTACAGCAAAACCGTGGTTACTTTCTTCGCTGAGGAAATGAAACCTGTGCTTGACAGTGCAGAAGGCTTCGATTCTTCTAGAAATCTTAGGCTAGCTATACTTTACCGTGATGATGCTTTCGGAAAAGGAGTCGTAACTGACAGCAAATCGCTCATAGAGACCAATAACTTGCCCATAGAGGTTGTCGCAGAAAGATCGTATCCAACAACCGCCACTACGTTCCAAACTGACCTTACTGCAATCAAAGCTGCTAAGCCCGATGCAGTGTACGTTGTTGACTTCATTGCTAATACAGCGGAAATCATCAAAGAAGGACTAAGAGACGTGGGATTAAACACCGTGTACATAGCTGTTGAGTGCTGTGAGGACCCGCAGTTCTACACTTTGCTGGGTAACTACGGTGACAAGCAGCTGTTGGAGTCAAAGTTTGCTCCGTACGCTGGACCACCATACTACCTGTCCTCGATAGAGACTTACGTCACAAACTATCAGGAAAAGTACGCTACAATTCCAGGAATGATGGGCGCTGACACATACGACGCTTTCTACATTGCTAAAGCCGCAATTGAACAAGCAGGAAAAGTTGACAAAGCTGCAATCAGAGATGCTCTCGAAACAACTGATTTCGATCAAAGTTTGATATTGACCGAAACGGGCAAAATAGAGTTCAGCACTGGAACAAACTACCACGAGATCGCCGCGGTGTCTTTCATTGAACAGCTTATATGGAACGAAACTCTTAGCGAATGCCGATCAGTGATAGTGTATCCTGAAACTGCACCAGTTGTTGGCACATTGAAGCAGCAAGACTTTGTTCTACCCGATGGGTATGAACCTGGAAGTCCATAGACTTCTAAACCAAAACCCTCTTTCTTTTTTTAGCCGAATCTCGGCATATTTTAAATAGTTAACATGAGAACATAGGTGAGGTTAGATTGCCATGTTTACCCTATCGGGACTAATTGAAACGTTGCTTTGGGGCGTTGCAAACGGCTGCATCTACATACTGCTAGCCACAGGGCTAAACATAATCTTCGGAGTAATGAAACTAGTTAACTTCGCCCACGGTCAACTGCTTATGATCGGCGCTTACGTAGCTTTTGTGGCTTCCACCGCGCTTGGTTTGAACGCTTACCTCGCAATTCTTGTAGCCATGGGCGCGGTTGCCCTGATAGGAATTGTGCTTGAAAGGTTTACTTTCCGCAAGGTTCTCGGAACAGACAAACTGAACGAAATCTTCGTCAGTCTCGGCTTAATTTACGTGTTTGAAAACGCCGCGATACTTTTGTGGGGAAACACCAGCCAGCGAATCGTTAGTCCCTATGAATCGCTCAAAATTTCGCTTGGCGAAGTGTCAATAGGCTACGATCGCCTCTTCGCCGTACTGGTCGTAATAGTAATACTAATCGGGCTTTTCTTGCTGATGAAAAAAACCAAAATAGGCTTAGCTATGAGGGCAACCAGCCAAAAAAGCGAAGCTTCAATGCTTATGGGGATAAACATTGAAAAAACTTACATTTTCACTTTCGCCTTGGGCGCCGCATTGGCAGGAGCTGCAGGGGCACTTTACGGCATAATCTTTCCTTTCAACCCGACCATCGGTGCTTTACCCACAATCAAAGCCTTCGCAATTATCATACTAGGCGGATTAGGCAGCATACCTGGCGCGGTGGTAGGCGGGCTTCTCTACGGTATAGCTGAGAACACCGCAGTCTATTTTCTCGGCGGCATATGGCAAGACGCTATCGCGATTACACTGCTCATAGTCGTGCTTATATTTAGACCAACTGGGCTCTTCGGCGAAAAGGGTGAATGAAAATGGCAACGGTGATAAAACAGGCATTCGCAAACTTGCTTAGCTTAATCAAACGAGAACTTATTCCTTTCTCTCGTTCTCAAAATTTTTACCTCCTCATAGCTGCTCTGGTAGTTGTGGCTGTTGTTCCTTTGTTTCTAAGCGGCTATGTGGTCGGCGAAGTCTTGACGCCTATTATCGTCTTCACGATTTATGCTTCAAGCTGGAACTTGTTGGCTTCTTCAGGGCAAGCTTCGCTGGGTCACGCGGCTTTCTTGGGCATAGGCGGCTTCGCTTCCGCTTTGCTTGTGATTAAGCTGGGGATGCCGCCGTTAATCGGCCTCTTCGTGGGCAGCATATTTTCAGCGGTAATAGGTTTCCTGATTGGTTTAACGTGTGTTAGGTTGAAAGCGTGGTTTTTAGCTATGGTCACGTTCGGTTTCTCAGTAATCACCGTGACTCTTTTCAGCCAATTTGACTCTGTCACCGAAGCAATTATGGGATTCAAACCACCCGTTCTCATCGAAGGTGATGTTCCTTTCTACTACGTGGCCCTTGTCTTCGCAATAATTTCGGTTCTTACGATATACCTTGTAATGAAGTCAAAGTTGGGTTTAGCCTTCAGAGCTATACGCGAGAACGAGCTTGAAGCTAAAATGAACGGCGTCAACACTGCGAAGTACCGACTGATCGCTTTCGTTATCAGCACTTTCTTCGCAGGTTTAGCAGGGGGTCTTTTCGCTCAGTCTATTCAGTACATTCAGCTTTCAATCTTTGAACCTTATTACTCGTTTTTGCCGCTTATGATATGCGTTATCGGCGGATTAGGCACTCTAGAAGGACCCATACTCGGCTCCGTCATAATAGTCACCATTCAGTCGTACCTGCCCAAAATCGACCCTGCCCTGCAGGTGCTGAAGCCGCTGTTTCCCAACGTAAGCTTTGTTGGGCCGTCTTTGCGGATGCTGTTCTTAGGCTTATTCCTACTAGTCATAGTTGTTTTTGCTCCGAAAGGCGTAACCTATTTTGTCCGCCGCGCCTACGATTACTTCCGCGGCAAACCCGAAACGGTGAAAAACTCATGAAACGACAAGATAGCTTTGGAGAACTTTTAGGGATTAAGGTTCTTGACGTGAAAGACGGCTACGCAAAAGTGTCTCTTAAAATCACAAAGAAGCACACAAACTTCTTAGGCGCCACTCACGGCGGGGCAATTTTCACCCTGGCGGACTGCGCGTTTGCAGAAGCCGTGAACTGCGGGGACACAAAGGCAGTTGCGGTTCAAGTAAGCATAAACTTCCTTAAACCCAGCTCCGAAGGCGACGTTCTAACAGCTGAAGCTTCAAAGGTCTCTGAAGGAAAAACTTTCGCGTTGTACAATATTCCCATTACTAAGGAAGGCAAGTTGGTGGCTTTGTTCTCAGGATTAGCGTATAAGCTGCCGGCTGGAAAGTAAAGTCTCCCATGTCGTGTTCTTTTTTCTCTCCCTTCGAAGCTTAGCAATCGAACGCACAAGTGTGCTATGAGAGAGTGGTGTTCCAAAAAGTTTTTACTTCAAAAGCGCCTGAAAATACGTAATAACCGAAGTGATTTCTCATGGAAAACGCGTTACTAAAACAGCTTGCAGACAAGACTTTGTCAAAAGACGAGTTGCGCCAAAAAGTTGAACAAGACTTCAGTTTGTTGCCGACACTGCTTAATGGCTTGTCCTCGCCGAAAGCGGCAATCCGCTACGGCTGCGCCAAGATACTAATGGACCTAAGCGCTAAATATCCCGACAAACTGTATCCGCACATGGACATCTTCGTGTCGCTCTTAGGCAGCAAATACCGAATTCTCACGTGGAACGCCATGGCTATACTTGCGAACCTAACCAAAGTGGACAGTGAACAGAAGTTTGACGCTGTTTTTGACAGGTACTACAGTTTCCTAGGCGACGAGTACATGGTTACTGTGGCTAATGTTGTCGGTAATTCTGGGAAAATCGCGTTGGCAAAGCCGTATCTTGTATCCAAGATTACGGAGAAGCTTCTAACTGTTGAAAACCTCTCTGTGACGCCGCATTTAACTGACGAATGCAAACGCGTAATTGCTGAACACGCGATTAAGGCTTTTGACTTG
>CAZYUQ010000022.1:10693-15702 GCA_964650565.1 uncultured Candidatus Bathyarchaeia archaeon
TTTTTCGACAAGGTCACACAAAAAGGGAAGGTGCTCGCTTTCGTTGAGAGGCAGCGTAACAGTTCTCGGCTAACCTTGCGTGTTCAAGCTGAAAGTTTCCTCAAGAAATGGCGCTAAACTCAAGGCGCACAGCGCGCTTCACAAATAGCAGACTCTGAGTTACCCGCGGGTTCGGCGCAGTCTTTTTCCGCTTACCCGCAAGAGGGCGCGCACTACCTTTCCATTTTTTAACAGTTTGTGGAAGAGTTCGCCGCTTTCAGTTTTCTTGTAGAAAAAATGATTAGCCTCACGGATTTCTTCAACAAAGCGCTCTTTGTGCAGGAAGCCCTCTATCCAATGCTGGAATTGAGCTTCGTTCCCCACGATTTTAATCAAGTCCCATTTCGTGGCTCTGCCGCCTTTTTCATCTATGCAATCAAGCAACTCTAAAGCTATTGTCGTTGGCGCTCTCCTAGGATAAGACATCGCAAGGTCTCCTAGGCTTTTTTCAGTTCGTTCTTGATTTTGAACAGCTTTGCATACTTGCTTCTAAGCCTTAGGTAGTTCAGAATCTGAGCGACTCCTGCAAACAGCAGTACTCCGGCGATGAATAGCGGTATGTAGAATCTTTCCT
This sequence comes from uncultured Candidatus Bathyarchaeia archaeon, assembly GCA_964650565.1. GTDB lineage: Archaea > Thermoproteota > Bathyarchaeia > Bathyarchaeales > Bathycorpusculaceae > JAOZHU01. Next base: position 11,307 of record CAZYUQ010000022.1, read on the forward strand.
GAAGTACATTTGCATTGTAAGCTATTTCTGATACTCCAAAGAGGATCATAATAAGCCCATAAAAGAGGTACGTTTTCACGCCCCAATAGAGGTCTTCTATTAGTTCAGAAGCGTCTGCAATTAACCCTTCAAATATGTCATTCATAGCTGCTACCTTTTTGATGCTATCTTGCTCGTCTGAATTTTCACTTGACATATTTCATCGATTGTACAGTGCCTATGAAAAACTTATAACTCTTCTTCTGGAAACAACCATGCAACTACTTCTAGTCAACCGCTTAAGCTGAAAAGCTCGGAGTTTGACCTTTTTCTGCAAATGACCGATTAGCAGCTTTATTTCGTTAAAATCGATTTAGTTGTGTGGTCTCGGCTTCAAAGCCCCCGCAGTGTCGATGATATAGACTACGCATATGCACTAGGCGCGCTTTCCTTTGTTCCAGTAGTAGAGAAACAGGTCTTTAACCCAGTTATGGAACGTTGGTTCTTTCCCAAAAAAGCCAGCGTAATCCATTCTCCCGTCAAGTTGGCGAAAGCATACAGCTGCCTCTTTCTCTGTGAGAACAACCATCGCTGGAAGATCAGGGAGGCTTCTAATCTCCAAAGTTCTTGCTAGTTCGGGCGGCGGGCTTGCCATGACTGAGAAGCGATTTTCTGGAATTAGAAACCTAAGTTTTAATCCCTTCTGGATTCTTTTGCTCATTATTGGCTCCATTCGTTCTGGAATAGTGCCCTCTGCAATGCCCCATCCGTACTGTTCAGCCTCCATGAACGCCCGCTCGCCTCTGTTTAAGCTCTCAATGGTATCCATCACCAGCTTCGCCTGTGAAAGCTCGCCTAGCCTGTTCACGAACTGGATTGGCAGCCGCATTAAGTCGTGTGTCAAGAAGTATTCTCTGCGTTTATAGATGAAGTCTAAGGAAGATGATAGTTGCAACACGAGTTTGCCGTACTCTGTTATGGCAAATGCGCCGTCAGGCTGCCTTCGGACAAGCAAAGCAGTGCTCAACCGTTCCAGTTGTCTGAACGCCTCTGTCGCAGTCACGTCTAGTCGCCGGGCGATTTCCTGCATCTTGGCATTTTCCTTTTGCAGTTCGTGTAGTATGCCGAGCCTGCTTTCGCTTGCCAACTCAAAGAACAGTTTTTCTATTCCTTCGTTATTCTCCATTTTCTTATCACCGACGCTGAAGTGTTTGCACTGATACTAACTTCTAAGCATCGATATCAAATAAAACTAATCATCCATCAGCGCCTTAACGGTAAAGCGAGGTAGTTAATAAATGGAGAACAAAACAAACCGTAAAGAGCGGGTCTTCTCTGTTGAACTCAAGTCGAAGAGAAACCTCAAGAACGTAACGCTGACTAATGGCTCCCGCGACAGCGTCCTTGTGGAAGGCACTATAGGTGAACTGGTGCAAGCTTCGTTCGCTGAAGGCATAATCTTGCAGGTCGTCGGCAAAAAAGGTGTCCTTCGAATTGACCTCGGAGAAGACGAAATCACGAAAGTAACTGGGCAAAACCAAGCCGAGGTGAAAAAGCAATGAGCAAACTGAGCCAGACGAGGATTGCGGCTTCAGCGGTCGGCGTTTTTGCTGTGTTCGGCGGCGTAGGATATACCATGGAGATGCTGTAATATGACTAAGGCGTTGATTGTTTACGGTACTCGCTATGGGGCAGCAGCTAGCACATCTGAAGAAATCGCCAAGATACTGCGCCAAGAAGGCTTAGACGTACGAGTGGTTAACGCTAAAGAAGAAAAAATAAGGGATATAGCCGATTACGGCTTGGTTGTGGTTGGCAGCGGAATTCAAATCAACAGGTGGACAGGCGAACCAGAAAAGTTCCTCAAAAAATTCCAAAAAGAGCTCGCTCGAAAACGAGTGGCGCTTTTCGTCTGCTGTGGTTCTGCCTCTCAAGCGCTGAGCGAGGGAAAACCCGAGATGGCTGAGAACGCCAGAAGGAAATACCTTGAAGAAAAAGCCGCCAAGTACAACCTGCAACCTGTTGCTTTAGGGTTGTTTGGCGGAGTCTACAACTCCAACAAAACGCCGTGGTCCGCCAAAAAAGCCATGGAAGCAGAGAGACCACGGATAGAGGCTGCATACACAGAAACGGAACCCGGAGTCTACGACACTAGAGATTGGACTACCATCAGAAGCTGGGCAAAAGAGCTCGCCCAGCCCTTTTGCTCTTAATTTTTTTGAAAAATGGGTTGCGCTCGGCTGACAGTTTTGCTAACCTTGACAATGTGCCCCAAAAGTTTTTTGGGTAGCTGCAAGCTATTTTTAGATGGGGATTCTTAAGCTTCGTTTAGTAACTCGGAAATTTAGCAAAACACGGGATTGCCATGAGAAAAGAAAGTGCAAAAAGCGATCTAACTCAAATACCATACGTTGGAAATTCCATTGCAAACGATTTCAAAAGCATTGGAATCACCAAGATTTCGGATTTACAGGGTAAGGATCCAGAAGAGCTGTACTCTCAAATGTGTGCCGTGCAGGGGCATCAACTGGACCGTTGTCTTCTGTATGTGTGCCGGTCTGCGGTTTATTTTGCTGAAAACGCAAATCCTGACCCTGAGGAGCCCAAATGGTGGAATTGGAAAGATAAAAAGGTTTGAATTCTTAAAACAGCACACGTTAAGCTTAGGCGTAAGCTTATTAGCTGCCAGTTAGCCTCTGGAAGTTGATGAACGAGTATTCTCTTCATTCCGAAATCAAGGCCGTGTATTCTCTTCCTGGCGACCAGTTTGAAGTTAGGCTAGGCAACTACATCGTCGATATCTTGAGGGGGAACTTGGTGATTGAAGTTCAGACTAGGAATTTTTCAGCTTTAAAGGAAAAACTCCGAACGCTTACAGAAACACATCGCGTGAGATTGGTCTATCCTTTGCCAGAAATGAAATGGATAACTTACGTAACCAAAGATAATGTAGTTCTGAATAAACGCAAATCCCCAAAAAAGGGCATGTTGACTGACGTGTTTCGCGAGTTGGTCATGATCCCCAACATGCTCGGGGCAGCGAACTTCTCTATGGAAGTCTTATTTATCGATGAAGAAGAAGTAAGGTGCGCTGATGGAAGAGGAAGCTGGCGAAGAAGAGGCGCCAGCATCAAAGAAAGGCGACTGCTGTGCGTGAACAGAAGGGCTCTTTTCCAAAGCAAGACTGACTTCCTCAAAGTATTACCTAATGGCCTGAATGACGTTTTCACTAATAGTGAGCTGGCAAAGCTAGCCAAAATTCCTGTGAGGACTGCACGGCAAATAACCTACTGCCTAAGAAAGAGCGGCGCAATCCGAATTGCCGAAAAGAAAGGGCGCGTATCAGCATTTCAAAAAGTCTAAACGTGCGTAGTCATGGTGGTGGCGTCGCTGGGTTTTGCTCCCACCCTTTAGTGCCAACGTCTCTCGCTATCCATTTTTCTTCTCACTCGGTGCTACTGCATTTTTGACAAATCCCATAAACATCAATTCGTTGCCCAGTCGGCTTGAATTTTGTGGCTGCTGCAACCTTCCCTGTTATTTCTTTTGCAGTCACATCGTCTAGGTCTGTGATGCCGCCACATTTTAAGCAAACAAGATTTATGTGAGGATTCATGTAAGAATCAAACCTCGCCTGCCCTTTGGGAAAATTAATCTCCCGTACCAACTCTAAATCCCTAAGTACTTCCAAAGTCTTGTAGACCGTTGCCAGACTCACGGTCGGATGGATTTTCTTTACCTCATCGTGCACTTGTTGGGCTGAGGGATGGGCTCTGCTGTTGAGGGCAATACGGCAGATGGCTATTCTCTGAGGTGTTGCCTTGTACCCTTTGTTGCGCAGTGCTTCGATTGCTGAGGTGTCTGATTTAAGATAGGTGGTCATGTGGATTATTAGGTAATAATAATTCTTAAATAAATCCTTTGTGCTATTCTAAAGCAGACTGAAAGGAGATTTTCTGAAGATGAAAGAAAAACACCTTACCCCAAATCAAGGAGTTGTATTATTTTGAATGATAAAAAGGGACTTACCAGCCGCACGCGTAAGTCAAACCGAGACTGGTGGCCGAACCAGTTGAACCTGACTGTTTTGCATCAGCCTTCTCCCCTGTCCAATCCGATGGGCAAGGAGTTCAACTACGCTAATGAATTCAAGAAACTTGACCTAGAAGCCCTGAAGAAGGACCTCTATGCTCTGATGACAGACTCGAAAGACTGGTGGCCAGCAGATTACGGTCACTACGGCGGCCTCTTCATCCGGATGGCATGGCATAGCGCAGGCACCTACCGCAAGGGCGACGGACGCGGGGGCGCCGGCTCGGGCCAGCAGCGTTTCCCGCCTCTTAACAGCTGGCCGGACAACGTCACCCTCGCCCAGGCGCGCCGTTTGCTTTGGCCGATCACGCAGAAATACGGCAAG
>CAZYUQ010000023.1:0-15084 GCA_964650565.1 uncultured Candidatus Bathyarchaeia archaeon
GCCTTGGAAAGCTTTTGTGAACGCCTAGCACCTAAACTGATTTCCGACCAAACCAAGTACGGGATTAATGAATAAGTCAACGAATCGGTATTAATGTCAGGACCACCCAATGTGGTAGTTTGCATCGCTTCTTCAAAGATAAGTTGCTTTGTCTTTTCAAAAGCCTCTTCTGGAATTAAATCTAATTTCATTTTCTATTCCCCTATATTGTATAACATATAATACTCAACAAAACATATCATCTTTGTTGCACAAATTTTTATACGAAAGTGTAAAAAAAGTGCCATAAAGGTAATTTTTTTGTCCTACAAAAAATGTAAGCCAGAACCTACATAGTATTATAGCATGAAAGAAGACGAAACAACGATTAAAGTTACAGCGTCAACGAAGGAAAAATTGAAAGCTTACAAGGAAATATTCAACCTGCACAGCATGGAAGAAGTCATAACCCAGCTTTTAGTTAACGCAAAAGTCCACGCAGTAAAAACTATTCAGCTTCACCAGTTGGACATAGCCAAAGAAGAAACAGCCGATTTAATCAAAATCGAAGGGAAACAGCCATGAGCGGAGAAGTAGACGAAGACCAAGTTGCAGAGGACGTAAAGAGTATTCTAGACCAGAACAAGCGCAAAATAACAGTTGAACATATTTTCAAGCGTGAAGGCGACAGTGGTTCTGAAGGCGAAAAATCGACTGAAGAGAAGCTACAGGAGCGAGAAGCGCAACTAGCCGCGTTAGCAATAGCCGAATTTGACAGGGAAAAAACCAAGCTTTTCAAGAAAATACCAGAGGAAAAACACGAAGAAATAGACAAATTATTGGAAAAAGACCCTAAACTAATCGACGTTTTCAAAATCCAGTACGATGTCCCAATCGACGAAGATGAGGATGACGGCACAGAACCAGTGCCGCCTAAAGGCAAAGCAAGGGCACAGCATAAGCCAAGCAAAACCACCGTTGAAGACCTCTATAAAATATTGACTTCTAACGACACGACAACCGAAGATAAACGCGAGGCAGAAAAGAAACTTGACGAATTATGGAAGAAAAGCATCCAAAACAAGGACGCGGCAAGAAAATCATTGGGGGACTACTAAAATGGATATGAGTTGTGATAAGGCAATACGCACTGGAGCGTTAAAAATTTACATGGCTATATTTGGAAACTACGCACCAAAAATCTTCAACGTTGACAATCCAAAACAAACTCTGGCGTTAAGCTTGCATCCTGATAAACGCGCGACCCAAGTAAGCTTAAACCTGAAGGGCGTTAACCCGCAGGGACTGGTTTCAGCGGCTGAATTGCATCGCCACTACACAAGGGGCGTTACCGTGAACGGTAAAAATCTTGATACTTACGCGGCAGTAGCTCACATCCTATCCAGAACACTCCAAATAAAGCCAGACGAAGCAGAACGCATAATAGAAGAGAAATACGCGGCAGGATGGAAAGAAATCTACTTCATAACCATGTACAACAGCATGAACTGCCAGTCACAAGAAGGAGACACATGGACAACTTACGCTGGCGAAATCCCAACGGAAGACCAGCGTTTGAAGAGGCTTAACCAGCTCTTGAAGGCTAAAGGAAGCAACTATAGAGCATTAACGTCGTCAACATACGTCACCAAAGTAGTAGGCGCATAAAAACCTTAAAATTTACAAACCAGTCCAGCGCAGTTTCCTAATTGGCTTGTTGCACCTTGCCTTTTTTGCTGTGTTGGACTGGGTAAAAAATTAACAAAAGGCAGATGATGGAAATGGCTAAAACCAAAACGTTAGACCAAATGTTAGAGGAAATCAACGTAAAGCTAGGGTCAAAACTGGGTAAACCAGCAAGGAAATACACCGACAAAGAACTGAAATTGATTTACGAGTACGCTTCACAAAACGTTTCAGTCATAGTGTACACTACTATGTTGCAGTTATGCGCTATGGCATTAGACAAAACGATTGAAAGCACCGCGATCATACTGGAAAGGAAAGGCGACGACATAACCATGCATGTGCGAATCGGCAACGTTGACTGGTACATAGACAAGGGCAAAAAAATCGCTCTTAACACTTCGCTGATAAAAAACATCAAGCAGGTAAACGAAAATGGGAAGGCAGAAACTTAGCGAAGAAGAACGCTTAAAACGCAGACGCGAAAGAGACAAACTGCGGAAGAGACGCCAGCGCGAAGCACGAAAACGTCAAGAAGAAATAGTAACCGATTTTCTAAGCGAAATAGCAGGGGTAAAACCCACGTTGCCAAATGGCGACCAAACGGAAAAAAACGGACACAAAAACCCCGACAAGGTAAAACGATGCTCTCAATGTGGTCACTTATTGCCATTCTGTTCATGCGCAAGAGACCAAAACGGCAGGTTAAAACAAGAAGGCGACTGGCTAACGGGTCCAATAATCTAGAAGGAGAAGAAAATGGGAAACATACGAGTTTGCGCGGATGCTGAATGCACCAGAGAAATAGACAAGATAGGTTGGGACAGCAAGGTAATCGTCACGCTGTTCTCTGGAGAAAAAATCACGTTGGAAAACACCGCTTTAAGCGGCAGGGTAGCCACAGCAACCGCTTACATAAAAAACACGTATCACGTAAAGTTTTACGTCAAAGCCGTTTCGTGCCTTGACGAAAGACTAAAACTAATCACTAAGAGCGTCTTGCATCCAAACGAAACAGCAAGGTTAACCATCATGTACGAAGTGCCAGACAAACCAACCAGCAAAGACGTTATTGAACCAACAGAAATCAAAATTTTCGGCTATTACAACAAGATTGAGTGATAGGTTAACGATGGAAAAACTGAAGAAACACAGATGCATAAGATGTGGCGAAACTTTCACTGTAGCGGAAGACGCGAAAGAAATCAAGTGCCCAAACTGCGGCTTAAAACACGAAATAATCAGGATAAACGGCACAGTCTACATAAGACCAAGCGGCGAAATACTGGACGCTTACAAAATCAAATCTAAAAGAGAAAGAAGACCCAAAACCCCCAAGTTATACAAAAAACCCCACAAACTAACATGCAGGTGGTGCAGAGAACAATTCCGCACCTCATTGAAAACCGCGAAATACTGCGGCAGCGAATGCATGTTTTTCTACTCAAAAGCCAAAAGCAGACTACTCACATACTACACATTCCAAAAATACCCAGAAAAACGCATAGTACAAGAACTCAAAAAACTAGAACAACAAGGCAAAAACTATAAAGTAACCCCATAACAACATCCATAAACAGTACCCCAGCACATACAAGGGGTGATTGTTTTATATGCCTAAGTTAGCGTTTTTCTAGTTAGGCAGGGGGGTTATTTAGCCGTTTTAATGTTGGTTTACTGTATTCCCCCGTTAGAGGGAGAACACTTAGACCGTGAAACCCCCAATAATTTCAACATTAATCAAACATACACTATAGCATAGACGAATAGGTAATTGATAAGGTGGGACAGTCACGGTTTTTTATGGTGTTCTCTGTCTTGGAATATAGTGGTTAGACTGTAGAATGTCCCTAAATGTCCCTTTTTAACGAATAGAAAAAGAAGGAAAAGGGGTTTTAACCGTACATTCTGAAGTCGGTTTCTTCTTCGGTTAGCTGGTCCTCTTCGGTTTCTTCGCTCTGGTCCTCTGGTTGTGACCGCTTAGCCTTATGATTTGGTTGCTTTAAATCGCCATAGTCAACAAAAAACAGAGTTTTCAGCACTTTAAGCCATGAACGGAAACGGGATTTCTTTTTAGGCTTCACTGGATAACATGGGGGTTCGCACGGTTTTTCTGTTTCGGTTTTGGGTTTCTGTGTCCACTGGTAAGGCTTACCTTTAGCATGGAAACGGGGAAACTGTATGACAGCGTCGTTTTCAGCGTTAAGGAACTCTCCGCGTCGGAACTTTAGAATATCGGTTTTGTATTTGCTGTTACGCAACAGTCGCCTAACCTTAAGTTCATAATCGTCTAGGCTTACGTGTCCTAAAAGTAACCGCGTTCTGCCTCTGATTTTCGTGTTTAGGTCCTGCAACCTCTGAGACGCCAAGACAAAATGCAGGTCTAAGTTTCTTGCTACGCTAAAGATTTTCCTTAAGCGGTTAAACAGCTTTTTGCTTATTGTTGAACTGTCAAACACATTCTGCGACTCTTCTATTATGAAGATTATACGCTCTTGTTTCTTTGTGTCCTTGTATGCCCGCAAATAGGCTTTTCTATAGAAGTGTTGAACCACGCTGTAAACGAAGAATGCGGCGCGTTCAATGTCGCTTAGTTCCATAGTGAAAACAGCGTCTTTATTGGATTCTAGATACTCTTGTATCTCCGAACCACGCTTAACCGTGTAGTCTCTTTCATGCCTCAAAAAGTAGTTTTCCATGTCCACCGTATGGCTTGATTCTGTCACGTCATCATCATGCACTATAAAATAAGGCACAGAACTAAACGAATTGCAGAACTTGGGGAAATCCTCAAAAATGATAACCCGCGTATCTGGTAGCTCTCGGAACTTTTCAGCAAGAACCATAAGCGAATTGGTTTTGCCATAGCCTTTGTTTGAGATTAGAAGCAAATCGCCGAAATCCGAGACATCACGGACCAGCGTTTTTAATTTATCGTGAAATTGTTGCATTTCTTCAGGGGTTTCTTCAGTCGCATCGCAGAAACTTTGCCACTGTGCCAGCTCGTAACGTGAAGGCACACCACGCATGAGTTCGCTTTTAGCCGTTCTCAAATAGCCGTCTTCAGCCAGCTCTGCAATTTCGGGAATAGTTCCAGCCAGCTCTGCACAGCCTTTACGGTAACAGTCCTTCGCGTACAGTTCTTGAGCTTTCGCAACGATTTCAGCTTTTGTCGGGGTTGCCATGCTCAGAAACGACCACTACCGAAAACCGCAACGATTCTTTCCGCGTCCTCAGCTTGGAAAACTTTGCCGATTTGCACAGCGAAAACGTGACTGCTTTTGGAGTTACCTATTAGCAACAGTTTCTTTTTGCTGTTGTGGACCTTGTAGCTTACTACTTTTGCTGTTGCTTGCATTGTCTAACACTTCACGGTTATTCCGCATGCATTGAAGAACTTTTTAACGTCGAACCGTTCGTTATCTTCTTGGAACATCTTAGCCAGTTCTTGCGCTACTTGATACTTGGTTTCTGACGCTCTGACTATCTCCGCAATAGCTCGGTAGTGTCTCCGAGAAAAAGCCGTAGAGGTAGCTCTACCAATTTGGTTTCGCTTTTCCATTTGTTTACACCATGTACAACGTGGGCGCGGTTATATTTAAAGGCTATTTCGGAACTGTTCAACAAAAATAAGCCTAAATCATCCTTATTTTTTCCGCATAGAAGCCCACATAAGGGGCAATTCAGTTTTGAGCAAAATCAGGTCTTAAAGAAACGCTGAAAACTTGGTTGGGAAAGCTAACCGAGTTGGTGTAAACAAATGGTTCCGAAAAACCAAAAGTTTCTCGGTCAACTCTCCCATTAATTACCCCGCCAAAAACCAGCTAATAAAGCTTTCATTATAGCTTTTTCACATAAGCCAAATTTTCAAAGGCACTCCGTAAAAAACGGATTCTCAAAAAGGGCAGGGGAGTATAAAAAACCATAAAAACGCAAAAACTAAAAGCGTTTTGATGCAATAATTGGAATAGTGAAGAAAATGCCTCTATTCGTCAGTGAGGATAAAGCAATAACAAAATTACTCAAACCACTTCTTAAAGAGCGGTATTTTGTAAAAACGTCAGTAAGACTTGACCGAATCCATCTAAAACTAAAAAATGAAGGTTGCCTTTCATCTGAAGAGATTAACGTGAAGCATCCGTTTCATCCCGATATTGATGTCCTTTATTGGCTAAAAGAATACACGGGGGAACCCGTTATAAAGGCGTCTGAAGTAAAATATTTTCGCCTAAGAGATGGTTTGGTTTACCCAAATATATACGAAGGCATAGGCGAAGCAACTATGTTGCTTAGTTTTGGTTTTGATAATGTTAGCCTTTGGCATCTTTTTGACCCTGAAATTCCTTCAGAGACAGTAAGCAGGTACAGAGATTTGACCCAAAGTCTCATTTCTGATACGAATTCTCCTATAAATTATCAGTCATGGCTATTGCCTGAACTTCCTCCAGAATCTTCTAAAGAAAAACTAACAAGCGAAGACATCTCTGAGAAATTAGAAGGCTTACTTGAATCCTTCCAGAAAATCACTTTCACTTATTCAATAGCACAAACTCCAAAACCCAATTCTCTTAGAAATAGATGGGATGCAAAAATTGTTCGTTCAATAATCAAAAAGAACTTTCGGATTATCAATAAGTCTTAAATCTGCATAGCGTAGAAATGCTTAAACATGTCTATTAGTGGTAGTGGAGCTTACCCAAAACCTCTAAAACCAATCGAAAGAATAATGGTGTTCATTGACGGCGCATATTTGAGAAAGCTATGCATGGATTATTGTAAGGGCGAGGATGGTGAGGGCAAGGACTGCACAGGATTTGACGTCCTCTATCATTTTGTTCAAACGACATTTGATTCATATAAAATCAGCAGATTACGAGGAAACCCATTTCGCGGAGATATAATCAGAATGTACTATTATGATGCTATAGTTGACAACAAACACCCTGAATACGAAAAACAGAAAAAATATTTTGATTCAATCTTAGACAATTATCCATTCTACACCGTCAGGTTAGGAAAATTAGAATCATCAGACAAAAAACCCAAGCAAAAGGGAGTTGATATCTTAATGTCAGTGGATGCTCTAACAAAAGCATACTTAGACCAATATGATGTGGGCATCTTTGTAATGGGTGATGCTGACTTTAAGCCTCTAATTGAAGCGGTAAAAGACACGGGTAAGAAGACGATGGGTATATACTACCCACAAAACTCTGCTAAAGACTTGACAAGAGTTTTTGATATGCGAGCGCCATTAGATAAAGAGATTATTGGTTTGTTCACCAAACATATAATTCCTTAATAACTCCCCCGCTCTTTCAGATTTTCTTATTTTACGTAGGGACTTATGAAAAATAGCTCTGAAAATCAAGCCTAAGCAATGCAACAAACGAAAAATAATACGCAAAACGACATATAGTTTATAGCAAAGTTTCAAAATAATGCAACTAAAAAAGTGAGGTGAAAAAACAAGAATGAGAAAAAGAAAAGTTACGAAAAAAATTCCCGTAGCGCAGCTTAAAATCGCTAAGAAAGAGGAAATAGAGATTCCCGTAAAAAAGCTAAAGATTGCGAAACCTGAAAAGCAAGAACTTTAAAAGTACTTTCATATAAACTTAAATATTTGATTCTGGTTCGCCATTAATCAACCCCCTAAAACATGGACAGTCTAACCGTAAACCCCCCAAAACACCAGAGGGCTAAACGGTCACACTGTAGCTTCCCTATAGGGGGTAGCTCCGTAGTGGCTGGAAAACACGCCAAAACCATGCACCTGCTATATATAGGGGGCTATAGCTTTTCCGAACACATTAGAGCACAAAAGCACGGTTACTTCTTGAAGCATACAGCAGCATACCCGACAACACCATCAGAACAGTCACCAAGCACGTCTCCACTGGTCTTGTAACATAGCAAATCAGCCGCTTTAGCACCTAACGTCTTCGCCGCTGTGATCAAAGTCGCTATCGGTCCGTAGCCGCATGCGGTTACATTTTGCGCCTCGATAATCGAGTAAAACTGTTGCACGTTCATAGCTTCCACCGCTTTAAGTACTGCCGTGTCCTTCGCTACAGCGGTTCTCTGCGGTTCATAATGCGTCATGTCAGAAGAAGCGATAACTACAGCGTTTCTGCCGGCTAAAACCTCAGCCAGCGCCTTTCCAACTTCGACGGCAGAAGCTAAATCTTGCATCTGAAAACAGATGGGTATAAACTTGAACGCGGAGCCGTAAAGGTACTGCAAAAAGGGCAGTTGAACCTCAATCGAGTGCTCAAAGCGGTGCGCAAGCTCATCCACATCCACTATGCGCGCTTTCTGCACGATTTGGCTGACGGTTTCCCCGTCAACCTCCACGTCACCCAAAGGCGTACGCCAAAAGCCCTCAGCAGCCACCGCTAAACCGCTACCGTAACCCGTGTGATTCGGACCCAAAATCACCACAGCATCAGGTTTGCCATCAGAAGCCAACGCGTAATAAGCGTTAGCCGCAACGGGACCAGAATACATGTAGCCCGCATGCGGACATACTAACCCAACTATCCGCCGCGAGCCATCCGCTTTAACCGTGGGAAGCTTTTGCGGACCGAACTTGTGGAGAAAACAATCTTCAATCTGGCTTCTCAGCGATTCGGCGTCACCTGCGTAGAAAGAGCCAGCTTGGGTTGGACGCCGAATTTTCGCCATAGTGCTTTAGGTTTCCTCCTCATCGTCCCTTGAAATCTTGGCTTCAAAATCCTCAATAGTTGCAGTTGGGTCTTTGTCAGCTGCTAATTCGCCTCTTTCGCGCAGAATTTGCCTGGCAAGCATCCAGAAAATAACCGCTAACGCCCTTCTGCCCTTGTTGTTCGTTGGAATAACCAAGTCTACGCCGGCAAACTCGTTGTCAGTGCTGCATAAAGCCACTATGGGTATGCCCACGTTAGACGCTTCTTTCACGGCTTGCGCATCTGCTCTTGGGTCAGAAACAACTATGACTTCTGGGTCAACACGGTGGGGATACAGCGGGTTTGACAAGAGCCCAGGGATAAAACGACCAATCAGAGGTGTAGCGCCTGTTATTTCGCAGAATTTCTTTATGGGTTCCTGCGCGTAAAGCCTAGCTGCGGCTACGGCTATTTTTGATGGCTCAAATCTTGCTAAGAACTTGGCGGCTGCTCTTATGCGGTCGTCTGTTTTTTTGACGTCTAATACGAATAAGCCGTCTGATCTGACGCGGTATATGAAGGGTTCCATGTCTCGGGTTTTCATTCTTGTTCCGATGTGGATTCCCGCTGACAGTATGGTGTCTCGTGGTAACAGGAGTTCCTCAGTGATTACTGGTTCCTGACTTGGGTTCTGAGTATTTTCAGCTTCAGGAAGATTTTCTTTTAATTCATCTTCTGCCATTTTTTCATGTTCCTCCTCAAAGTATTCCTAAATCTGCTATTTCAGCTCTACTGCCTAAGAAATGTTCAATTCTTATTAACTCGTTCAGTTTCGCGATGCGTGCGCCTTCAACAACTCCAGTTTTTATCACGGGGCATCGGAAGGCTACAGCCAAATGCGCGATGTGCCAATCGCATGTGTCGCCTGAACGGTGCGACATCACCGTGGTGTAACCGTGTCTCTGCGCGTTCTCCATCGTTTCCGCGGCGTCAGTGAGCGTGCCGATCTGGTTGACTTTGATTATGATGGCGTTTGCCGCGTGCTGCTTTATGCCGTGAGTTAAACGTTCGTTGTTAGTTGTGAACAGGTCATCACCGCAGATTAAGCAGTTTTTGGTTTTCTTGGTGAGTTCGGCGAAGCTTTCGAAGTCTTCCTCGTGGAAGGGGTCTTCGACATAAGCAAGATGGTAAGTTTCAATTAGGTCGAGAAGGAATTCCAGTTGTTCGCCAGTGTCCCGTTTTTTTCCTTCTTGTGCGTAAATGTATTTTTCTTCTTTTTCTTTCCAGAGCGCCGAAGTGGCAGCGTCGATGCCGAAGCCGCATTCGAAGTCCATTTCGTTGCCGACTTCTTCGCAGGCTTTGGCTATGATTTCGAAAGCGTCCGTGTCACCTATGTTGGCGATCCATGCGCCTTCGTCGCTTTTTCCACCGCTGAAAAGCGAGCTTTTCTTTTTCAGTGTGTCACCGATTTTTTTGTGAATCATCGTGTTTGCGGTTGCGGCTTCCAGAAACGTTTCTGCTCCGTAAGGAAGCGCTAGGAATTCTTGAATGTCAGGGGCTTTGCCGCGTGCGTGTTGTCCTCCGCTTATGCAGTTTCCAAGCGGAACTGGTAGGATTGTAGCGGTGCTTCCGCCTAAAAACTGGAACAAGAGAAGTCCATGCGAGTTCGCTGCTGCTTCAGCGTTTGCAAGTGAGATAGCGAAAGCGGAGTTTCCGCCTATGCCTTTGAAGTTAGTTGTGCCATCGATTTCGTGGAGGGTGCTGTCGATTTCTTCTTGAAAATCAGCGTTTAAGCCTGCGAGTTCGGGTGCTACGAGGTCGTCGATTTTTTTGATTGCTGCTTCAACGCCGCCTTGCGGGTAGTAGACGACTTCGGCTTTTCCGCGGCTTTTTCCTGCGGGTGCCGCGGCTCTTCCGAATCCTGCGGTGGTTATGATGTCTACTTATATGGTTTCTTCTCCTCTGTTGTTGAAGATTTTTCTGGCTATGAGGTCTTCGATTATGGATGACACGTTAGTATCCTCGAGTGCGCTATACTCTTTATATGCGTACTATTTTAGCTTTCGGAAAAAGTTCAGGTTTTGTTTGTGTGTTTAATGCTTGTGAAGCTTGTGGTGGGTTTATGGGTTGCGCTGGCGCTGTTGTGCTTGGTGCAGTCTATAGCCCCCTTTTATATAGTTGCTTTATATAGTTCTGCGGGAAACGCTGCGGGTAGACCCCCTATAGGTTTCTGCATAGAACCACTATTAGGATTCAAATATGTTTGTGTTCTTTGTGTCTGCGAGGAAGCTTTTTTTATGCGGCGTTTGAGCTAGATGCTTTATTGTTTGTTCAATTCAGATGGCTTCCGCGGCTTGATTGCTTATGGGCGCTGTTGATGAGTAGTTATTTGACTACGTAGTTGGCGCATAAGTCTTCTACGGTGCGGTTCAGCGTCAGTTCTGCCATGTTCTTAGCGTAATCCATTATCCGCCTTGAACTGTCAAGAATTAGCCTTAGTATTGCCGCGATGTTCGGGTCAAGTTTCTTGCTGGACATCAACGTGATCAACTCGTTTTCCAACCTGACAAAAGACTTGCGTTTAGAGATTATTTTCTCCGCGTCTTGGTATTCTCTTTTGAACATTGCTCTGGTAGCTTCGTCAAATAGTTCATGTGCTATGCTGTTGAACTTGAGGAGTTGCGAGTAAATTTCCTCGTCAATAGCCTCTTTTACGAAAAGCGTTTGGTCGTCAACCATCTTTTGGAACGTTTCTAGACTGTTCACGATGTTAAACGCGTTCTCGCCTATGTTTTTTATGTCGTTCACTGCGATTCTGTACAATAGAAACTCCTTGGGGGTTTTGAACCCTAACTCTTTGAACAAGTTCCGTTCAATTCCCCACTTCAACTGGCGCACAACGTAGAGTGCTAAGCGGTCAACATCGTTGCGTGCGTTAACCACGCTTTGAAAAACTTCTGGGCTTCTGTTCTTCAGCGTTGAAATGGCGTCTCGGTTAGCTGAAAGAGCAACTATCGCCATTCTTCTAACGGCTTTTTCAATCGGGAACTCTGAATGCCTTATCAGAATCTGGAAAGTAATCTCGTCAGGAGTTTCCTCAATTATCTCTGAACCTAAAAAGGTGTCTCTGGCAAGGTTCTTCAGTTCCGTTTTCTGTTTCTCCGCGCTTTCCGCGTCTTTGAAGTGAATGCGGATTATGTCCGCGCCTATAGCGTACAGCGCTTTAGTCATGCGGTACGTGGATTCCGCGTCCCGCTTCGAGTCAGCAACCACGTAATACTCTTTCAGTACAGCTTCTCCTGTCCTGTCGCCTTGTTCCAGTTTTCTTGGAATCAACGTTAACGTCGAATCGCTTTGGACGCTGAAGGCGATTTCGCTTCCGCGTTTCAAGCCGATGTCTTGCACCCACTCTTTCGGCAGGGATATAATGTATGAGCCTCTTCCTGTACATTGGACTCTTCTATATCCTAAGTCTTTTTCCGCCATATGTGCTCACCGTGTATATGTTTCATTTAGATTATGTTATGCATTATCTTACATATAAATGATTTTCAACAAGGTTATATAGAATATGTGCCACTTACTGGCTGACTCCGACGCAAAAAGTGAGATTAATGACAACAAACACATGTAACTATTACGTGAACTTTATTGGACAATTATTCACAGATGGTGTTGGCGAATGCACAAAAGACATAGAATTCCATGTCTTTCGTCACCATCTGCTCACGCTAAAAAGAAAATGAGGCATCAAAAAACATGAAAAGAATAATCGCCAAAGAAGAAAACTGCATGGGCTGCGGACTATGCGAAGTCTACTGCACAGTCCAGCACTCCAAATCCAAGGACATAATCAAAGCCTACAACAGAGAACACCCTAAACCAATCAGCCGAGTGCGACTGGAAACAAACAAGCCCGTCTCATTTGCCATCCAATGCCGACACTGCGAAGACGCCCCATGCGTAACCGCATGCCTCTCAGGTGCCATGCACAAAGACCCAGAAACCGGTGCAGTAACCCACGACCCAGAAAAATGCATGGGCTGCTGGACCTGCATAATGGTCTGCCCCTACGGCGCCATAAAAATGGACGTAGAAGGAAAAATAATCGCAAAATGCGACCTCTGCGCAGAGTTGGATGTTCCTGCGTGCGTCGCTAACTGCCCCAACGGCGCGCTAGTATACAAAGAGGTGAAGCCGTAAATGCCAAAGTACGTCATAGTAGGTGCTTCAGCAGCGGGAATAGGCGCAGTTGAAGCCATCCGCGACATTGACCCCACCGGAACAATAACAATAATCTCCGAAGAATACTGCCCACAATACTCCCGCCCAATGATCTCCGACTTCGTCAGCGGAAAAGCCACTTTCGAGAAAATGAAGTGCCGCGACGACCACTTCTGGGAAGACAACGCAGTCCAAGCGTTAACGGGCAGAACTGCCGTGCGGCTTAACCTCGCGGACAAGTACGTGGAGCTTGACGGCGGCGACAAAATCCAATTTGAAAAACTCTTGCTTGCCACAGGCGGCAAACCCTTCGTCCCAAAAATAGAAGGCGCAGACAAAGAAGGCGTGTTCACGTTCACCACGCTTGCCGACGCAGAACGCTTAGCAGCAAAACTGGAAAGCGCCAAAAAAGTCGTAGTCATCGGCGCTGGCTTAATCGGCGTCAGCGTAACCGAAGCGTTAGCAAAACGCGGCTTACAAGTTACGATGGTGGAGCTAAAAGACAAAATCCTCAGCCTCCTGCTAGACACAACAGCCGCAGACATCGTTGAAACAGCCATCAAAAAAGCAGGCGTCACAATCATAACCGGCCAATCAGTACAACGGATACTCGGCAAAGCAGAAAACGACAGGATTGTCGGCGGCGCGGTCCTAACCAACGGCAACCAACTGCAATGCGACGTCGTAATAGTCGCAATCGGCGTTATCCCACGCATGGAACTAACCGCGGGCACCGACATGAAAACAAACCGCGGCATAATCGTAGATAGGTTCATGCGCACCAGCGTTCCTGATGTTTACGCCAGCGGCGACGTTGCTGAAGCGTACGACTTCATCTTAAACGAAAACCGCTCCCTGCCACTCTGGCCACTTGCGCAGTTGGAAGGCAAGGTCGCAGGCTACAACATGGCTGGGAAAAAAACAGACTACGAAGGCGGCACTTCAATGAGCTCCTTGAAGTATTTCAGCGTACCCATAACCTCCATCGGGATAGCTAACCCGAACGAGGACAACGCGTATGAAATCTTGGTCAAGCATGATCCAGCAAAGAACGTTTACAAGAAAATCGTGCTCAAAGACAACGTAATCGTCGGCATGTGCTTCGTAAACGACATCGAGAGAACAGGCATCCTGTTCCACCTGATGAAGAACGGCGTCAACGTGAAGCGCTTCAAGCAGCTGCTCTTGGCGGATGACTTCAGCCTTGCATCGTTGCCATTGTCTGTGAGGAGAAAAGTTTACCCGGGGGAAACAAAATGAAAAACTTGAGCAAAATAAACAATCCATACGGTGACGATAAGGACTTTTCAGGCTGCTCCATATTCGGCATGATGAACGTTGAGGGCAAGCGGTTCTCGTCGCATGATGCAGTCCGAGCCATAGCTAACATGCATGACCGCGGCAACGGTTTAGGCGGAGGCTGGGCGGCCTACGGGATTTACCCTGAGCACGCGGATGACTACGCGTTTCACGTGATGTACCTATGCAGCGATGCGAAGGCGGTAACAGAGAAGGTGCTGAAGGAAAACTTTGACGTGCTAGCTAGCGAGGAGATACCGACAAGAGAAGCTAACGTTAGTAACCCACCGTTAGTGTGGCGGTACTTCGTTCAACCAAACAAGAAGAAACCTGAGGTTCAGACAGCGGATGACTACGTGACGGAGCAGGTTATGCGGGTAAACTCGGAAACAGGCAACGCGTTCGTTTTCTCAAGCGGCAAAAACATGGGCGTTTTCAAAGGCGTGGGCTTCCCCGAAGACATAGCCGACTTCTTTTGTCTGGAGGAGTATGAAGCGTACATCTGGACTTGCCACGGCAGATTCCCAACCAACAGTCAAGGCTGGTGGGGCGGCGCTCACCCATTTAACATCCTAGACTGGACAGTGATACACAACGGGGAACTCTCCTCGTATGGCATAAACCGCCGATACTTGGAGATGTACGGTTACAAATGTACCATGCAGACGGACACAGAAGTGCTAGCTTACGCGGTGGACCTCTTAATGCGGAAGCAGCACCTGCCGATTGATATGGTTGCGAAAATCCTAGCTGCGCCTCTGTGGAGCGAAATAGACGCTATGCCGCCAAAGCAGCAACAAGTGTTCAGGACGCTGCGTCAAACGTATGGTAGTTTGCTGATGAATGGTCCCTTCAGCATTATCGTGGCGCACCACGGTGAAATGATAGGTTTAACGGACAGAATCAAGCTTCGACCGCTTGTGGCGGGCACCCGAGGGGACTTTGTGTACTTGTCCTCTGAGGAAGCAGCAATGCGGCTTGTCTCTCCGACGCTGGACAAGTTTTGGTATCCGCGGGGAGGCGAACCAGTGGTTGGCAAACTCCGCAACCAGCAAAAAGGCGAAGTCTTACATGCAGTGGAGGCTGGTAAATGAAAACCTATTTGCTTCCTGAGTACCTTGTGGAGCGGGACCAGAACCGCTGCATCCGCTGCAAAGTCTGTGTGAACCAGTGCACCTACGATACGCACTATTACGACGCTGAAGACGACGTCATCTGCAGTAAAGATGAAAACTGCGTCAACTGCCAACGC
>CAZYUQ010000024.1:0-14880 GCA_964650565.1 uncultured Candidatus Bathyarchaeia archaeon
TCATGTGCGGCGCCACACCGTCTAGGATGGGCGCGGGCGAAACCTTCACGCCTAATGCTGGTACATCAGAGAACTTCTCCGCACAGTTCGGTTTGGTGAATATGGCTTCCGACAAGTCTTTGCCAATTTTGTCTTTATTAACCTCAAAAGCGGCGACGAATTTGATGTCGCGGATGTGGTAGCCGCCGAAGTTCACGTGCATCAGCCCCGGCACAGTCGTGTTTTCCTTTGCGTCTTTGTAGTATTGTGTTCCTTGGATTAGCGCGGATGCGCTGTTGCCTACACCTACGAGTGCTACACGGATTTCGGGCAAACCTTTTAACCTCTATTGGTGAAGGCTTAATGCCTGTCTACGCTATAACTTTTTCTAGAAGCATGACAAGGTTAAAAGGGAGCCGCCGACACACTAGCTACTCAGACTGGTGAGTATTATTATGAGCGAAAACGGAGTCACCGTCAAGTACGCACCATTCAAAGAAATCGTGATAATGGAGCGCACGTGCTTCTCTACACCTGAAGAACTAGCGCGTTTCACATGCGTAATAGCCGGCGGCAAACTAGCAGGACTATACTGGGTCGACGGCGTCGTCTTCCTGTACTTCCCGCTTCCAGCATCAACAACATCCGTCGCCAGAGCACTCATAGAAAACGGCAAAGTATACTGGACATTTGTCGGATTCTCCCTCATGCCAAAATATGAACCGACAATAGAAACAAAAGAAAAAATGATTGTGCCCATAATCAACATATCATCCGACAATGTGCTCAGAAAAGTTGCCCAGTGGCTGAAAGAACAAAAATAAAAACCACGGAAAACCGACAATTAACAGCAGCATGAAGCAGCTGAAACGCCTCCCGAGGTTAAAAGAACAGTGGAAAAAATAAAACTCGACGGCAAAATCTTTTCAGGCAAAGGCGGCGGCAGAAAATTCCTCAAGCTCCCATGGGTTAAGCAGCAAATAACCGCAAAACTCGGCTTCACCCCTTATACTGGAACACTAAACCTGCAGCTATCCGACAAAAGCGCTGCCAAGCGGAAACTGCTTGACACCACAGCGGCAATGACGGTTTACCCTGCAGAAGGCTACTGCAGAGGAAAACTCTTCAAAGCTTCAATAGGCACGGTGGAGTGCGGCGTCGTAATTCCCGAAGTTGCAGGCTACCCACACGACATTATAGAAGTAATTGCTCCCATGAACTTGCGCGAAATGCTCAAACTGGCAGACGGCGACGAAATCACCGTCACCCTCTAACAGCGCTTACGATTATTCTATTCTTCAAAAACCTATCAATATACTCTTCCAAGCAACCATTCTTTCTCAAGTACGCGCCGTAGTGGACAAGCGCCGCCATGGACCGCGCCGCGTCTTCAGGCGAAGGATACGACGGAATCCCCAGCTTGTCGAACCTGAAACGAGTGTACAACGCCATTTCCGTCTCGCCGATGTCACACATCACGACAGGCTTGCTGAATTTGCCTGCGATTTCTCCAACACTGTCGATGTACTTTTCCCGCAACGCCGGCAAATGGTGCAGCCCAAGCAGGATCATGCCGTGGATTGCTGGGTCCTGAAGCATTATGTCGGCGGCAATCTCGAACATGTCGTCTGTCACTGAGCCTGTAAGGTCCACGGGGTTCGCGGTAGCGGCGAACTTGGGCAGTACGCCTTCATCTTTCAGCTTCTGGAACTTCTGCTGGGTCTCCTCGGAGAAGCGTTCCACGGATAAACCGTTGCTTTCGCATTCATCCACCGCCATAATTCCCGGACCACCAGCGTCTGTGAGTACGCCTATGTTTTTGCCTAACGCTGGAGGCTGCATGGCTAACGCTTTTCCCGCGTCAAAAAACTCTTCCATATCCCTTGCCCTGATAACGCCTGTCTGCTCAAAAGCTGCGTCATAAATTTTGTCTGCGCCTGCTATGGCGCCAGTGTGCGATGCTGCGGCTCTTGCGCCCGCTACGCTTCTTCCTGATTTAAGCGCTACGATGGGTTTTTTCAGGGTTACTTTTTTGACTATGCGGAGGAATTCGCGTCCATGCTTGATGTCCTCAACGTAAAGCAGTATCGCTTTGGTTTCTTTGTCGTACAGCAGGTAATGCATCATTTCAGTCTCGGTTACGTCGCATTTGTTGCCGAAGCTTACGAATTTGCTGATGCCGATTTGGCGTCCCGCTAGGTAGTCTAGTGCGGCAACGCCGAAGGCTCCGCTTTGCGTGACTATGGCTATGCTTCCAGGCATGGGGCGTGGCGTGGCGATTACTTCGTCGCCTGTGGTTAACACTTTGGTTTCGGGAAGGAACAGCGTGTCCACGCCCGTTTTTGAGTAGTACACGCCTAGACAGTTTGGTCCTAAAATGCGGGTTCCCGCTTTTTTGGCTGTGGCTGCTATTTGTTCTTCAAGCGCGGTGTTTCCGATTTCCCTGAAGCCTGAGGTGATTATGATGGCGGTTTTGACTTTTTTCGCCACGGCGTCCTCCATGATTGTGGGTACGACTTTTGCTGGAACCACAATCACTATTGACTCCACTTCTTCTGGAATTTCGGTTATGGAGGGATAACATTTGAAGCCTAGAATGGACTCTTCGTTCGGGTTAACGGGGTAAATTTCTCCTTTGAAAATGCCGCGCGTTTTGTTCGCGGCGAAGTTTTTGAAAATAACGTGCCCAGCTTTGTCAATTTTTTTGGTTGCGCCGACTATGGCGGCTGAACGCGGGTTGAAAAAAACATCTAGCCTCTTGATCTCCTCCATAACTTATCGCCGAGTTCTCTAAAAGCTAAGCCTGTGTTTATATTTTACTCTTCAGAAACCCGCTTGTGCAATCTTTTATCCGTTGCCCTTCTAACGATGACTACGGGCTTATGTTTCACCTGTGCAAGCATGTCCCAGCTTACGTCTGTGACTGCTACTTTGAATCGGGCAGCCATGTCCCACACCGTGGCGCCTGCGCCTGGTCCCCTTGCCCTGTCCGCGATGCACGCGATTTTCAAGGCTTCTTCAGCCTGCAAACGGCAGCCTGCAACAGCAAGCGGAGTTGACCGCCTCTTAAACTTTAGGAGCCTGCCCGCGGCGTAAGCGCAGACGCCTCCACGCGACTGTATGCCCGTCATAGGGTTTGGGCGAGGCGTGAAATGGAAGTTCCTGAAAGAGTACGTCTTATCCGTGTCCACAATGATAACTGCAACTTTCTTGTGCAGTTCCAGCCAAACTCGTTGCTGAATCGCTTCTGCAACCGCGTAAGCGTTTTTCAGGGGCAAGCTCACGTAGGTAAAGGGCAAGTTTGAGCCGTCGATGCCGCCTTCAGAACCGAACATTAACGCCTGCAAAAGCCCAGCCTGCTGTAGGGCGAATTGCTTGTGACGGCTGCCCGCGTCAACAGGGTACGCCCGCAGTCTCTGTAGCAAGCGCTGTCCAAAACGGCAGGGCACGCCTAAAACGTAACCCCAAATGAACCGCATCCACAACTTTGCAATTAACGTGGCGTTGAGACTGGCGCGGACAAGGTTTTCATCTGCAATGTTGCCTAAAGCGGTTGACAGTGCTTTTTCGGAGATAACCACGAAATCGCCGTTGTCCACTCTCCCCGTTAAGGCTTTGATAATTTCGCTTAGGTAATTTGATTTGGGTTTCCAGTATTTTGTGGTTACCGCCAGCGCGTAATACTTAGTCATCGAGGCAACACTTGCACAGAGGCACATTTCTGCTTATTGTTAATAAAACACTTGGCATTCCTCAGAGCTTGCTTAATGCTGTGTTTCTCTCTTCTGGCGCAAAGGACAGCACGTTTATCTCACAGGCTTGATATTCCACAGTGTAATCCTCTGTTCTTGTTCAAGAAAACTATAGTTACTGTTCGTTTAGAAACGCGAGGACACTCTCAGCAAACTGTTTTCCCATACTCATATGCCCTTTTTTTGAACGACTACGGCACGGCTTAGGTTATGAAGTTCGTTAACCCTGCTTTTTCAGCCAACCGCAAAGCTTTTTGCCTCTCGTCCTTCGTGAGCCTCCTGCGTAGCTCAGGAATCTCATGTGACTGCCATTCAGGTCGATACTGGAACATGATGTTAATCCGTGTTTCCGCGCCCAGATTATCCGCTATCCACTCCAGTGTCGGCTTTGTGCAACACTCCAAATGATTAGGCAACACCAGCACGCGTATTATCAGTTCGCCATACCTCTTCGCTTCCAAATGGTTATGGGTGCACACGTTCCAGTAGTCTGGTGCATCAGAAATATTCTCGGCGCAGTCGCTTGGTCCGTACTTGAAGTCTAAGAGGTAAACATCAGCGAACCCCGCTAGCAACTGCGCGGTTTCTGGACTGTAGTACGTGTTTGAGTTCCACACGACAGGCACGTTAATGCCTACGCGCTTGAACGTTTCCAGCCACTGCGCCAGCCACGGCGTAGGGTCTCCCCCTACAAGATTCGCGTTTCTGCAGCCGCCAAGGCGCAACTGTTCCACTCCTCGGGCTAGCTGTTGCGGCGTGTATTCAGCAGCTTTTTCCATCCACTGCGAAATTATCCAGTTTTGGCAGTGACGGCAACGCATGGTGCAGCCCATGGTGAAAACTGTTCCTGAAGGCACAAGCTCGGGTTCTTCGCCCATGTGCGGGAAAATGCTGGAGACCGCAATTGTGTTGCCGCATTTGCAGTAGCCTGTTTCGCCCGCTGTTCGGTTTGCGCCGCATCGGCGGTTGCAGAAGTGGCAGTGCTGAAGGATTCTGTTTGCGATTGCATTTTTCAGGTCAAAATAGGATTTCGCGGGAACTTGCATGTCTTGGAACGAAGTTTGTTCCATGTCAATTTCGTGTTCCACCTTGCTGAAATCTGCAGTGAGTTTTGCGTGTTCTTTCCAGAGGGTTTCCAGCGAATCCGCTTCAGTGAATTCAGCTGGTAGCTTTTTGGCTATTAAAAATTTGGCTTGCTTGGTGTTGTGTGCGACGGCGAAGTAGCGGCTTAGACTCTTCTGTGCCTTTTCATCGTCCACAACCGCTGTGGCGTCGGGTCTTAGCAGTTTCCACATTCTTTTCCTAACCGTAACCGCTGTTGCGTGAGTGTGCTAGAATAAGGCGTATGGGTAGGTGCCTCCGCCCGCGTGGAGTTTGCCTTTGATTGGGATTTCGCGTCCGCACACGGGGCACCGCATGTCCCTTGTCAGGTTCCACTTAGTAATTTCGAAATTGTACCGTTTAATCACGGGTTCATTGCAGGTGGGGCAATACGTGCTTTCGGCAGGGTGCCCTGCCACGTTCCCAATGTAAGTGTAGTTTAAGCCCACGTTTTTGCAAATCATGTACGCTCGCTCCATGGTTTCCACAGATGTTGCTGGAATCGTAGTCATCTTGTAATCAGGGTGGAACCGCAGAAGGTGAAACGGCGTGTCCTTGCCCAAATTATCCTTAATCCAAATCGCCATTTCCTTTATCTTATCCATGTCTTCTCCGATTTTCGGGATAATCAAGTTTGTAATTTCTACGTGGACATCGTTACGCCACAGCTCTTTTAGCGTGTCGTAGATGGGACCAACGTTTGGCACGGAGCAAGTGCTCTTGTAGAAGTCAGGGTCGCCTCCACCTTTGAAGTCCACTGTTGCCGCGTCCAAGTAAGGCGCAATTGTCCTCACGGCTTCAGGCGTCATGTACCCGTTCGTCACGAAAGTGTTGAACAAACCCACTTTACGCGCAAGCTTTGCCGTGTCATAAGCGTACTCCATGAAAATCGTTGGCTCCGTGTACGTGTAGCTTATTCCTTGACACTTCCGCGCCGCCGCGGCTTTCACGACTTCTGCTGGAGGAAAAAGCCTGCCCGCCGCGTCTTTTTCTTGGCTCACCATCCAGTTGTCGCAGAATTGACAGCGGAAGTTGCAGCCTGCCGTGGCAATCGACATGACCTGCGCTCCAGGGTTAAAGTGCGCAAGCGGTTTTTTGCTTATGGGGTCCACGCCCGCGGACACGGCTCTCGCGTAAACCAGCGAGTAAAGCACGCCTTCCTCGTTTTTTCTAACTAGGCAAAAGCCTGTTGCGCCGTCGTTTATGACGCAGCGGCGAGCGCATAAGTGGCATTTCACTTTGTTGTCTTTTTGCCTTGTGTAAAGCATGGCTTCATGCAGTAACATCCAATTTTTCACCTGTTAACCATTTTATAAAGAGTTGTTCGCGTTTAACTCTGCGGCTAGAAGTATGTCTGTTTTTCTTTAAAACTATTCCTTGTTCCACTCGGTTTTCATCTACCGCATAACTGTAGCCGCGAAAAACTAATACACGCTTAACCCGTAAATAGAGTTGTCTGCGGGGTCTAGCCGTGCCTGAAGCGAAAAACGAGGAACTGGAAGGCATCACGCTAAGCGTCTACTTGTACGTAGTAAAGAAAGGCAAACCCGTTGGTCCGCGGGACGCCATGAAAGGCGCAAACCTCAGCAGCCCCAGCGTAGCTTACAGGCACTTGGACAAGCTTGAAACCTTAGGGTTGCTGCAGAAGAACGCGTACGGCGAATACGTAACCAAAGGCAAAGCCCGCGTGAGAGGACACACTTGGCTTGGCAAACGGCTAATACCAAAAATGATGGTTTACTCCATAATCTTCCTAAGCATCCTGATCTTCGAACTTGTTGTTTTCACTTTGCATTACGCTGTGGAAACCTACGAATTCAAAGTCTTCTTCACGCTGCTGATGCTGATAACAGGCTTAGCCGCAGCAGTGTTCGCGTACGAAGGCGTGATGCAGCGCAGACGAATCAACCGCAGTGCAAACGCTACAGTGCAAAAATAGACAGGATAACCCTCTAGCGTAGCTGCTGTCTGCCTATATATAGAAAGGGGTATAAATCAAAAAACGCGCTGGGTCCGCTACTAGCTGTTTGTCACTTTAGCCTGTTGTGGAAGCAAGTGACTTTTCCAGTGTGGCATGCAGGTCCTTTTTGCTCTACCACGTACAGCAACGTGTCATAATCGCAGTCTACGATAACGCTTTTGATTTTTTGCGTGTGCCCTGACGTTTCGCCCTTCATCCACAGTTCCCTCCGTGAACGGCTCCAGTAGTGCGCGTAACCCGTGCTCAACGTCTTCCCAAGCGCTTCCTTGTTAGCGTAAGCTACCATAAGCACCTGCTTGGATTCAGCGTCCTGCACAACCACAGGGATTAACCCGTTACCCTTCTTGAAATCCAGCTTTCCCAGCAACGCTTCGTCAGTCAAGGTCTAACAATCACCCCCCATTTACGCAAGTACTCCTTCAGCACTGAAACAGGATACTTGTTATAGTGAAACACGGAAGCAGCCAACGCCGCATCCGCTTTGCCCTCATTAAACGCCTCACGGAAGTGCTCAGGCTTCCCAGCGCCGCCGCTTGCGATAACAGGCACGTTCACACGCTCCGAAATAGTACGCGTCAACTCCAAATCATACCCATCTTCCGTGCCATCCTTATCCATAGAAGTTACGAGGAACTCGCCAGCGCCAAGCTTTTCCGCCTGCAACGCCCATGCTATGGCATCTATGCCTGTTGGTTTTCTTCCGCCGTAAGTGTAAACCTCAAACCACAATGGGCCTTCACGGGTTTCAACCATAATCTTGCCATCGACAAGCTTGCGGTTTCTTTTAGCATCAATAGCCACCACGACGCATTGGGTGCCGAAGACATCAGCCAACTCCGTAACCACCTTAGGATTCTCAACCGCCGCTGTGTTCACAGAAACCTTGTCTGCTCCGCTGCACAGCACAAGTCTAGCGTCTGAAACGTTGCGGACACCACCGCCAACGGTGAACGGAATATTTATCGCCCTTGCCACGCCCTCTACAACTTCTCGCAGCGTATCCCTTTTCTCCGAGGAAGCCGTTATATCCAGAAAAACCAGTTCATCTGCGCCTTCATCTGAGTAGCGTCTCGCCAGCTCCACTGGGTCTCCAGCCTTCTTCAAATTCACAAAGTTAATTCCCTTCACGACTTTGCCGTGGTCTACATCTAAACACGGAATTATCCGCTTTGCTAAGGGCATTGCGTTCTACGCTCCTTCTACCATTTTCAAGGCTTCCTTAAACGTGAATTTGTCCTCGTAAAGCGCTTTACCCACAACCACAGCCTCAACACCAACACGTTTCAGCGCTGCCAAATCGTTTAAGCTACCTATTCCGCCAGCCGCAATTATTTTGACATCTGGAAACCCAACGGTTTCACGTAGCGTTTCAATGTCTGGACCAAAAAGCATTCCGTCCCGAGCTATTGACGTTATTAGAAAACGATGTACACCGAGGTTCGTGAACTTTTCTAGCGCATCTTTTACACTTATTTTCTTTACTATAGTCCTCCCTTTGCGTGTTTTTTTTCTACTACCGGTCGTAGTGTCTGTTTCTATATCCCCCTTAGACTTCGTCCAGCCATGGGTCTTAACCACCCCGTTCTCATGATCCAAAGAAACAATAACTGATTCAATGCCTAATTCTTTCTGAATCTGGTTTATAACTTCCGTTTTAGTAAGTGCCACGGTACCAAGAATAACTTGGCTGACTCCCATTTTCAGGAGTTTCGCTGCAGTGTCAAAACTTCGTATACCACCGCCTACTTGAATCGGTAACGAAACGTTCCTTGCAATCTCCGCTATCACCTGGTAATTATTGCCATTACGGAACGCAGCGTCCAAATCAATGATATGCAATTTTTTTGCGCCCTCGTAGTACCACTTCTTCGCTGCTTCTAAGGGTGTGCCAAACTGGCTGTAAAACTTCGCTGTCTTCTCTTCACCACGGGTAAGGCGCACGATTTTACCCTTCATTAAATCAATTGCTGGAATCACCTGCAACCCTTGCGTCACCTCGCTACTATCTTAGCAAAGTTCTCCAGAATTTGCAGCCCAATGTCACCTGACTTTTCAGGGTGAAACTGCGTCCCATACACGTTCTTCGCCGCTATAGCCGAAGTAAACGTTGTCCCATAATCAGTTTCCGTGCACACGATTTCCCTGTCAAGTGGCGCTGGATACAGCGAATGCACAAAGTACACGTACGCGCCATCCTCAACGCCGTCAAAAAGCTCGTTCCGCTTAACTATCCGCAGCGTGTTCCATCCCATGTGCGGCACCTTCACGGAATTAGGCAAGCGAACGTTTTTGCCTTCGAAAAGCGCTAAGCCTTTTCCTGCGCCTTCCTCGCTTTCTGGAAAGAACAGTTGAAAGCCCAAGCATATTCCTATGAGTGGAATGCCGCTTTTTACGGCGTCAACCATCTCTTCTTTTACGGCGTCAAGTTTAGCCGCAGCCGCAGGAAAACTCCCAACCCCCGGCAACGCAATGGCATCAGCTTTTTTCAGTTGCTGCGCTGACAAACCGACCGTAACGTTCAAACCAACCTTCTCCAAAGCGCACTTCAAGCTAAGAAGGTTCCCAACACCATAGTCAATTATCACTGCTTCAGGCATCAGATTACACCCTTAGAACTGGGTACGCCTTTTCGCCGCGGATCAAAGGCTATCGCTTGCTTCAGGCTGAGAGCTAGGGCTTTGACTGCTGCTTCAGCTTTGTGGTGGTCGTTGCCGCCGTATTCCGTCCAAACATGGATGTTTGCACACAGCGAAGTGGCGAGTGTTTCGAAGAAGTGGATAATGTCTTCGATTGCCATATCCTCGATTTTCTTGTTCACCTTCACGGTCTCGCCATCTAGCGTATAGCCACCACTAAGCTTCAGGTCAATCACTTTGTATGGTCGCTTTACCAAGTCAACTGCAGCGGAGGCAAGTGAGTCATCCATGGGCACGGTGGCGTAGCCGAAGCGGACTATGCCTTCGCGGTTGCCGAGAGCTTTACTGAGGGCTTCGCCTAGGCATATGGCTAGGTCTTCGATGGCGTGGTGCTTCAAGTCGCCCTTCACCTTCGCTGTAACGTCGATTAGGCTGTGCGTGGCAAACGAGGTCAAAAGGTGGTTGAAGAAGCCGATGCCTGTTTCCGCCTCGCTTTTTCCCTCGCCGTCCAAATTGACTTTGACTGTGACTTCTGTTTCGCGGGTTTTCCTGTAGACTTCATCCATTCTCATGTTTCATCACCTAACTATTTCCTCTAACGCTCCTAATAGCTTAACGTTCATTTGTGGCAGTCCCACGGTGGTTCGGAGGCAATTTTCCAAGTGCAAGAGCTTGCCAAACTTTTTGATGAGTATGCCCTGCCTCTGGAGTTTCTGGAAAACCTCCTCATACGGCTTATCCACGTTGAAGAGCACAAAGTCTGTCTTCGAATCGAAAGCCTCAACACCGCTTATGCTGTTAAGCTTCTCCGTCAGTTTTCCGCGTTCAGCCTTCAGCTCCTCCACGGTTTCCTTTACCATCGCCAAGTTTTCCAGAAGCTTCCGTCCCATACCCAACGTGAACACGCTTACGGGAAACGGCAGCGTTGTCTTCTCCGCAAGCACTTTCGCCAAAGCCACATTAGTTACTGCGTAGCCTAGCCTAAGCCCAGCTAAACCGAAAGCTTTCGAGAACGTCCTCAAAACAATCACGTTCTCGTATTTTTCCGCAAGCTGCGCCATAGAGTAGTCTGCGTATTCCGCGTAAGCCTCATCCACAACAACTATCCCTGGAAACGCCTCAATTAACGCTGTGATGTCGTCTTTTTTGAACTGGTTCGCCGTCGGGTTGTTGGGCGAGCACAAGTAGAGCAGGCTAGCTTCAGGCGCAAACGCCGCTAAGAGTTTTTCAACATCCAGTCCAAAATCCCTGAGCAGCGGCACGGCAACGTACTCTGTGCTTTGGCGTTGTATGCACTGCCTGACCACCGGAAACGTTGGCGCAATCGAAATTGCCCTGTTGCCTTTTTCCAAGAAAAGCCGCGTGATGCGGTCTATTAACTCGTCGCTTCCGTTTCCTACAACTACGCCGTCTGCTGGCACAGTAAGGTAGCTGCTTATTTTTTCTTTCAGCTTGTTTCCTTCTTCTTGAGGGTAAATTCTCAAGTCGCATTCACCAGCAACTTCCCGCATGAACCCCACCAGCGCTTCGCGAGGCATGAACAAGTTCTCATTATAGTTGAGTTTGATGATTTCGCTGGGTGGAATTCCCAGTTGCTTCGCTACGCTTTCGTTGGTTCTTTCAGGAATGTAGCTTTCTAGAAGCTCCAGTTTCGCCAGCTTCTTCCTCATCCACTTTTCACGCTGAGTTTTCATTCTTTGAACCTCGCTTCAATTGCCTTGTAGTGATTTGGAAGGTTCTCCGCTTCAGTCAACACCTTCACATGATTCTTTAGCTTAAGCAAGCCTTCACGTGAACTCTCAACAACGCTGACTCTCCGCGTGAAATCCAGCACAGACAACCCTGAAAAGGCACTTCCAAACCCTGCTGTGGGCAAAACATGGTTTGTTCCACTGCCATAATCACTAAGCGCAACAGGACTATACGCGCCTACCAAGATGACGCCTGCCGAAGTAACGCGGTCAGCGATTTCCATAGCGTTGCGCGTAACTATCTCAATGTGCTCTGGCGCAAAAACATTCGCCAAATCCACCATCTCCTCCGCGCTGCCACAGGTGATTATGAACCCCTGCTCCGCTAACGCTTCTCGGACTATGGTTCCGCGTTCCGCTGACGCCGCTAATCGCTCAAGCCACGCGGCAACGTCATCCGCAAGCTTCTCCGATGTGGTAATCAGCCCTGCGACGCTGTCTGCACCGTGCTCAGCCTGAGAAACCATATCCAACGCGACAAGCTGCGCGTCAGCCGTTTCATCTGCCAGCACAAGCACTTCGCTCGGCCCAGCAGGCATATCAATGGCAACATCCTTCGAAACCAAAATTTTCGCCACGGTTACGTACTTGTTTCCTGGACCCACAATCTTCTTCACGGGTTTGATGGTTTCTGTGCCGTAAGCTAAAGCGGCTATGGCCTGCGCTCCGCCAACCTTGTAGACTTCGTTTACTTCGCAAATGTCCGCGGCAACAAGCACCAGCGGGTTAACCGCGCCTGCGGCGGTTGGCGGAGAACACACCACAACACGTGAAACCCCAGCAATTTTGGCTGGAACCGCTGTCATCACCACCGTGCTCGGGTAAGCTGCTTGTCCTCCTGGCACGTAGCAGCCGACGCTTTCAATTGGCCGCAACACGTTTCGGATGGCAATGCCCTCTTTGGAAGTCTCAAGTTTGAACTGTTCCATAACGAGCTTTTCAAAGGAGCCTACTTTGTTTTTCATGAGCTTGAGCGCGGCGATTTGTTCTTTGCTGACCCTGCTGTAGGCTGCCTTAATTTCTTCTCGGGTTACTTGGAGGTTTTCGGCTTTAAGCGCTGCTTTGTCGAATTTTTCTGTAAACTCAATCAGCGTAGCGTCTCCGTTTTCCGCGACTTTTTTAACTATGGCTTTCACGTTTTCCGACAGTGCGTCATCTAACGTTTGTGTTCTTTTGTTCCAGTTTGCGGGTAACGCTGAGGATTTCCACGTTTTTATTTGGAGTTGGCTGCGCATGCTTTTTCCACTTTCCGTTTCACGTCTTCAAGAGCCAGCACTTGCCTTGGTTCGTGCACCACTATGCCTTGGGCGAGCTTGCGGATTCTGGGCAAGAGTTCAATTAAGCAGTCTTTTTCTATGACGGTGTTCACGTCGTACCATTCTCCCTTTGCCAGCGGCGCAACCGTCGGGTTCTTCAGCGCAGGCAGTTCTTTAAGCAGCTTCGGCAAGTTCTCTTTGCTAACGTTCACGAAGATGTGTACTCTTTTTACGCCGTCTACTACGCCTTTCAGCAGGCTTAAGATGTCGTAGATTTTCTCTTTCTTCTCTGGCTCAGCTAAAGCTTTCTTGTTTGCGATGAGCACGGCTGACGATTGCATTACGGTTTCGATTATTCGCAGGTTGTTCTGATCCATTGTTGAGCCTGTTTCCGTGACGTCAATGATGAAGTCGGAGTTTTCAGGCGGTTTCGCTTCAGTGGCTCCGAAAGACAAAAAGATTTTTGCGCGCGGGTTTTCTCCTTTCCGCCACCAAGGCGTCACCAGCAAGGGCTCAGAATCGCCGAACCGCTTCTGGTAAGCAGGATTGGTTTTCACGTATTCAGAGGCAATGTTCAAGTATTCTGTGGAAACGCGCACGTTTTTTCCGTGGCTCCACAAAGACTCCATGATGCTGGCAACCGACTCTGCGCCCAAGCTCTTGGGCACAGCTACGACCAGCTTTATTTTTCCGTATTCTAAGTTCTGGAGGATTTCCACGTCAGCACCTGTTTCTTTTATCCAGTCTTGGCCTGTGATGCCTACGTCTTGTAGGCCTTCGCTGACGAAGACGGGTATCTCTTGTGGTCTAAGGATTTTCAACTCGATTTTCGGGTCATTTATTGTCGGTCTGTATGTGCGTTCTTGCCCTGAAACTTTGTATCCTGAACGTTGCAGGATTTCGAAGGTTGCTTTGGCTAATGAGCCAGCGGGTATTGCGAATTTTACTTTTTCCATTTTTCATCACCTAACTTTTTCGTTGTTGCAACATCAAGAGCCGTTGCTACACGGGACTTGCTGTTGTTGGGGAAAATCTGCGTTTTCATGTTAAGGGACATGCGTAATATAAAATACGTTTTCGCATTTAAGCGCATATTGGCTTTGCGGTTAATGAACGCAATCGCCTTGTATGAACGCGATCCCTCAACTTACACCACTGAATCGCACTTAACCTCAAGTCTGCCTAATAAACATATCTCACCACAGCTCAGCTCTCGTTAAGAGTCAGCCGAAACCCTATCAAGACAGTTTCTGAGGGCTACTTCTCGTTTAGCGCTCTCTGCAAAGCAGCAGTAACATTCTGTTTGCCCATAGCAAGTATATACGGTCCCAACCGCGGGCCCTGCGGAGCGCCCATCAAAATCATATACAACGTTTTGAAAAAGCGGCTAGGCGATACGCCGCTGGTTTTGGCTGCGTTAAAGATGGCGCCCTGTATCT
This sequence comes from uncultured Candidatus Bathyarchaeia archaeon, assembly GCA_964650565.1. Lineage (GTDB taxonomy): Archaea > Thermoproteota > Bathyarchaeia > Bathyarchaeales > Bathycorpusculaceae > JAOZHU01. The sequence continues at coordinate 13,896 of CAZYUQ010000024.1, forward strand.
TTTCCGCCTCATCTTCCGCCTCCAAAACCTTAAGCAACCCTGCGATGGCGTTTTTCTCTTCGGTTGAGAGTTCCACCGCGGTTTCTTTTATCTCCTCGAAATCATGCACCCAGTTGAACGCGTACTCAATTCGTCTTGCCAATTTGTCGTCAAGCGGCTGATTCTTCTGCAGGTAACCGTAACTTTGAAGCTTCTCCGCTATGAACTCGGTTGCGCATTCTTTCGGCGCCATTTTCGCCAAAAACGTCAACAAGTTATACGGCGCGTGAACGCTTGGTTTGGTTGGCGGTTTCATAACCCAGCAGTACTCGTATAAGCCGCGGAGCTTCCCACGTTCCTTCGCGTCTTTTGCTGGTTTCTTGCCGAAATACACGTCCTCCAGAGAATCCAGCTCGTTCATGTACGCGGGAACATCTGAAACGTTCAGCGTGCGCGTGCCCACAAACCGTTTCAGCATGAGCAGTAGCAGCGATTGGGGGGAACCGTAGCGGAACCAAACTTGCGGTGTGAACACGTTTCCTGCGGACTTGGAAATTTTCTTTCCTCCCTTATCCAAGAACATCTCGTACCGCGCGTGCGACGGCGGCTCGAAGCAGAGGATTTCACGGCAGATTCTGTCGTTTATCCGTACTGAATCCGCGATGTCCTTGCCGTATGCTTCAAACCGTATGTCCAAGGCTTTCCAGCGTGCTGCGAACTCGCTTTTCCAGCTTAGTTTGCCTTCGCCGCGGGTGATGTCGGCTTCGCCTTTGTGTCCGCAGCCCGCGATGAGTTTGCCTCTTATTTCTAAGCCTTCGCAGGAGTAGAGGACTTTATCCGTTTTTGGTAAGTATTCTAAGGCTTTGGTGGTGTAGATGCGCCCGCATTTTTCGCAGACTGGGAAGAACGGCAGTACTTCAGTGTAGCGTTCTTGTCCTACTTCTTCTTTGACGATTTCGCCGACTTTCTGAGCGTTCAAAAGTATCGTTCTAACCTCGTTCAGCAG
>CAZYUQ010000025.1:0-14478 GCA_964650565.1 uncultured Candidatus Bathyarchaeia archaeon
TTCGGAAGGCTTTTCAGGAAGCGATATTCGCGATGTGTGTCAATCTGCGCAGTTGAGCCTTATTGGCGAGTTCTTTGAGTCTGGTAAAGCTGCGGATAAAGAAGCTAAACCGCGGTTTTTGACTATGACTGATTTTCGGCAGATACTGGAGGAGCGGAAGCCGAGTGTTTCGTTGGATATGTTGTCGATGTATAATCGTTGGTTTGAGGCGTTTAAGGCTCTGTAATATGGGAGGTTGAAAACGGGGGAAACTATGTAAACGGTTGGGTGGAATGGTTTGGAGAAATTTTTCCTTTTTGCACGCTCTCCCTTTCTCCCCCTTCAATAAGTCTCCAAGCCCCACAACCCAACAACATAGTGAGTTTGTTTTTAGTCTTTGTGTGGTGCGCTGTTCATTTCTTGTTTGAAGATTTCTGAGAGTGTTCGCTTGTTCATGCCTAGTTCTTCTGATACGTTTTTGACCATTTTGACGTATGTGCGGAATAGGCTTTGGAGGATTTCGGCTTTTTCTTTTTCTGTGAGTTGTTTTTCTTCTGCGAGGAGTAGTGCGAACCATTTGCCTGCGTCGGTGAGTTGGTAGGCTTTGACCCAGATTATGCGTCCTTCGCGTTCGTTTTTTTCCATGTCTTCGTTTAGTACGGCGAGTTTTGTTAGGGATTTGAGGTTTTGTATTATGGTTTTGTTTGAGTAGTTGAGTTTTCTGCAGAGGTCTTGTTGGTAGATGTTTTTTGAGATGCCTTGTTTGAGCGAGTATTTTAGTATGTCTACGGCTGCTTTTGAGCCGAAGATGGCGCTTAGGATTTTGTTTTTTTCTTCGGTTGGAAGAAATACTACATAGGGATGTAATTTTACATTCAATGGTAGCCCTTTGTACTCTTGATGAAGCAGTTGGATTTAAGAATTACGTCTTAGGCGCTGTTGTGCTCTAGTGTGATTTTTTTCTATAGCCCCCCTTATATAAACTATAAATGGGAAGGCTATTTTAAGCGTCGAACTTGCCTGTTAAAAGAAGCATTGAAAAAAGGACGGAGGTTAGAGGCTAAATAGTGTACTTCCACGGTTACCAGTTTTGCCATTTTGGTCTCTTACGATAATGGCGCATGCTGAAAATGACTACTATCGCGGACAGCAGCAACATGACCCCTATGTGTATGCTCTCTGGAAACATTGGGTAATCAGTAATCTGACTGACCCATTCAACAAAAGCTTCAGGGTCTTGATTGACGCCATGTCCACCATCCCAGTAAAGCGAAGCATTCACATCTCTGCCTCCATTTTCTAGAATTGTAGCAAGATTGCCAAATATGGTATGTGCACCATCTGTGTCTTTGGTGCCTGTCCGAATGAACCAGTACTGTGCGCAGTCAGTATTGTTCTGCTGGATGAAATACATCGGATTCATCATGTTCACTATCGTCTGCAATTCACTGTCGATTTCGGCGCTAGGGTCGCCGCTGTCTTGCTGTAGACTAAAGTTAGTGAAGTGGCGAGCATTCGTAGTTGAATTTCCGAACAAAGTATTCTCCCATGCAGAAAGATCAAAAGCGTCAAAAGCTGGAAGCCCCTTTTTTCTACCTATATACGCAACATAATCCTCAAAGGTAAACGAAGCTGAATTGTTAGACCAAGTAATCCAAGTGCGTGTCGACAGATACGTGTCACGGTTTTCAGTTGTTAGCGCGTTTAGATATTCGTTTGCGGAAGGAATCAGGTATGTTTCTACGAGATAATCTCCGAAGTTTTCCGCAGTGATGGCTCCGTACCCGTTTTTGCCTTGAAGTCCTAGGGATGCCTGATATACGCTGAAGGCATCTTTCAACTGCTGGGAAATAGTCTGATTCACTAGTTCGCCGCCTAGCTGGGTGGTTCCAAATTCCCATTCATAAGCCATGTCAGCATGATCCAAATCCGTGATGGGACAGTAAGGTGCACTTGCATAGATATCATCAGTTGCGTCTGCGGCACCAATCTCTTCTAAAGCAGCATCATATAGGGGGCTATTGCCAGAAACACCAAGAAGCGTCGATTGAGCACCACCACCACTGACTCCAGTTGCGATAATCCAGTCGGTATTGCCGGGAATGACACCGTCGTTGTAGCGGATATAGCGAACGGCTGCCTTAAGGTCTACAATTGCAGCAGGAGCCTTGCCATAATACGTGCCATTTGATTCTAAATTCCAACCTCGGAGGCCAGGACACACCACAACATAACCTACCGCCAGAGCATATTTACCGTTGGTGTTAGTTGGTATTCTACCTAAGCCGGTAGCGGTATTACTTGAAGCCATATAGCCCCCGTTATAAACTAATAGTACGATAGGGGCATTCGTAGCATCGATAACCTGACCATTAATTGTAACAGGAACTGCAACGTCCAAGCTCTGGTAATCCAAATCCACCGGATTAGTAACATAGGCAATATGACGATAAAGACGATACGTCACATTCATTTGACCGGCAGAAATAGTTACAGTTAAAGTTTGCTCGGTGTAATCATTTACAGGAAACTCTAATGTATCATCGCCTCTTACATTAAGCCCTGATTGTACAACAAAAGAAACTGCGAGCAGTGATAATATAAGAAACCATTTAAGCAAGCACTTGACTTTCTTCATCGGTTTTTCACCTCCTTTTCTCCCTGACCTCTCCCCCAAAAAAGAGCAAAAAAAGCCCAATTTTGCAATATACTAATTGTTGTAAATCGCTTAAAAAATTTGTGGGCTTAGTAGTTTCAGTTAAAATACTTCACTCCATTTAATGCAGGAGCTAAGTGTGCAGCCTTTATTTTTCTCACATCAATCACCAGAAAAAAAGTGCTTTTCAACGGAAAAATTTAAGATCTTATAAAGAGAGGCGTTTAGAACACCTTTTCCATAAAATAGTGAATAGGTTGTTGGGCGTTTGTTTCAGTTTGGCGGTTGGCGAAACATCAATATTGCTAAGTGAATAATCTTTTTGGGAGTTGCAGTATAGGCTTTGGCTTGGTTGAGATTGGATGAAGTGTAAATTGTTTGTGTTCAGGCATGCTGAGACGACGGACAACAGCCGCGGGATATTCTCTGGCTGGCGCGATTCAGAAATCACTTCACGCGGGCTTCTTCAAGCGCAGGAAATTGCGAAGCAGCTTAGCCGCTGTAGAATTGATTATGCTTTTACTTCGCATCTCAAGCGGGCTAGGCACACCTTGAAAATTGTGCTTGAATCTCATCCTCCAGTTCCAGTGTTTGTGGATGATAGGCTTATCGAGCGTTGCTATGGGCTGCTTCAAGGTAGAAGTAAGAGGCGGATTGAGCGTGAAGACCCTGATTTTTACGCGCGGTTTCACAGGGGCTATTATTTGGCTCCGCCTGAGGGTGAAAGCTTGGAAATGGTGGACAAGCGGGTCATGGCATTTTTTAGTCAGCTTAGAGAGTGGCTTACGCGCAACCCCAGTACCGTGGCGATTTCTTGTCACAGCAATTCCATTCGTCCCTTCAGAAGGTTTTTTGAAAACTTGAGCTTAACTGAAATGTGTAACGTTGAGAGCCCACAAGACAAGGCATTGATTTACGACCTTGACTTAGGCGATTTAAGCTTAATTAACCAAAAACAAAAAGGTGTCAAGGCTGACTGGGACGGGATAATAGTTCCGAAAAAGTTGAGGCTGGCAACAGACTCCCAAAACCCACTGAGGAAATATTACTAGTTATCAGTAAGATTTGAACAGCTTGCACCTTTTTGCGAGTTGCCCTCACATGTGGTTTTAACCATGAAGTGCGTTCAGAGAAGCTTAACGCTTAATCCTGAATTGGAAGAGGTTATTTTTTGCCTTTCGAATGTTTTGCAGGAAGCGAAACTTGCTTTTTCTGTTTTCTTTTCAGGTCTTTCTCTCGCTGTAGTCTCTTATGCTGCTCTAAACCTTCAGCCTTCTTTTTTCTTCGTGACACAACCTCACCAACTTAACAAGCAATACAAGTTTACAAATTAAAACCTTGCTTTTTACCACCACCTTTTCTGGACTCATCCAGCCTTCGCCCAAAAGTGGGTTGGATTAAAATTTAACCCGATCAGCATTTTTAAGCTTTGATGGCGTTTTCTTGCTGTACTCTGACCGAACCTTTATTTCCAATCTGCAGTTGCTTTTCGCCCTTAAACGCAAACGTGCGCGCATTTTTAATCTGAATGTTGTCGCCCACTGAAATGCAGTCTATCTGGTCGTTCCAAAGACACAGCTTGATAGTTCCAGTCGCATCGCCAATCAAAACGTTAGTCACAACAGCGCTATTTCCAAATCGTGTATGCACATACGTTGGCTCTGGAATTTCGAGAACCATCGCTTTAAGGTTAACATGTCGCATGCCAACCCGCAAATCCTTGATTAAATTTGACTGAAGCATGGTCTTCCTTTTAGCTATGTACTTACGAATCCTGTCGGCACCCATAAACTTGCTAAGCGGATTAGCCTTCTCCAAAAGAAACTGTTCAGAAACTCTCAGCTGCGCAATCACCATGGAGTCATGCATCATCAAAAAAATCCGTTCAGCACCAACTTTACCTCGGCACTCGACTGAAATTTCGCCGCATCCTGCTTTTTGCTGCTCTTTCGTTGAAATTAAAGCCTGAAAAAGTTTGTCAGGGTCAACACTGTATTTTACTGAAAGAAAAGCGAGATATTCGCCCAACGGTACTTTCTTTTCTCTCAAAGCCGCCGCCAGTTACTTGCCAGAACCATAAGCAGAAAAGCCAGTATCCATGCCTCAGACCTACGCTCTCTCAGACAATTCCAGCCACCTCAATGAAACGGCAACTACCTATATTAGTATAACCACAAAAAAACACTCCTCGGCTTGAGGAGAAGCTAAGTAAAGAGCGTTAACGTTTTATTTAACTGCATGCCTGAATTTCTTGGATTAAACTTAATCCAAAAAAGCTAAGATGGTTATAGCTTAATTCTGGAAATTTTAATCGTAATCCCAGAGGCTACGGTGAGGAGTGACAGCCAAAAGACTGCCCCCGTCAACGTCGAATAGTCTATGTCAATACTGCTCGTTCCATGAAGCAGGCTAATGGATAATTCTCTGGGATACAGCCACAAAGACAGCAGCAACGAAACACCAACAACCACGAGGAGATAACCGAACCCCAGTCTCCTCAGCAACTCCTCCCGAGGATACAAGATTACGGCGACACCTGAGGCTGCGGCGACGTAGCCCACGGGAAGCATCCAACCCCACACAGCACCCGACACGTAAGGCTCAGCCATTGTGTTGTAAAGCCCGAAAGGAAGGAAGAGCACAGCAATTAGCACGGCACCGTAAGCCAACCGAAGAATTCGAAACGCCATCACCATCCTAACCCCTTAAGACATATACAGCGATGCGGATTTTAATCTAACGCCCGAGCGCGCATTTCTGCAAAAACTTGGCACGCTATCAGAACTCTTGAGGCTCTTTTGCGTAACCGTACCTTTTAGCCATCTTTGCAATGAAGAATATCACAACGTAGCAGCCTCCGATGACGACAAGCATACCGCCCACAGTACCAAGAAGCATGCTCACGTAAAACGCTGTCGTGTCAAGACCATACAATTCAGGAGTTGGCTGCACAGTATCCGTGTTGCTTGGAGCCCAAGCATTCCATGCCTGATAAAACGCAGCATTTCTTGGGGCATAGACGGTATTGTTTACTATAACGAACGTTACTCCAACAATAATCAGCAGAAGACTAAGCGTAATCCACCGTCTGGACTTCATTTCTTACACTCAACTATGCTGACTTCTTAGCCTTTTTCTCCCTAAACTCTTTAAGTGTCAGAGGCTTCTTGCGTCCATCAAACGCATGACGCAGCGCCAAACCAGGACTATGCAAAAGCATCCTTGGACCCGAATACCGCATTATCTCCTTCGCTTTCTCTCTCATCTCAGGTTGGTAACAATGCACCAAACATTTGCCACAGGTAGACTTCTCTTCCTGAAACGGACACTTATCCAACCGCAAGAAAGCATACTCCAAAAACTCCTCGCAGTCAGAACACAACTCGTCCCCTCTGGTATCATGGTGAGCTTTGCAGTATATTTGAACCATCTTGTCTATGGTTTTTTTCTCTCTTGTAATCCGAGGATGTTGCCTGCTCAAGTCTAACTCTCACTCTGACAGATATAGCACGCATGCCAGATAAGGATTGATGCTCCGCAAAGCATGCTGGACGTTTAGAACGGCGTAGAACTTCCTAACGCTTCGGGTAGGCTGCACAGAGGATGTGATTGCTTGGTTTTTTGAAAGGTTGCGTAAACCTTAATTGTATGACATATGTTATATTAGAGTGCGCGTCACCCAAAATCAAAGGAGAACGCACTTGAAAACAAAATTTCCACAAACAATTCTATTAACAATAACCATGTCCCTAATCCTACTTGGTTCTTTAAGCGCAGCCTTCGCCCAGCCAGAATGGTCTCTGCCAGTATCCGGCGAAGTCAGCAATAACCTTAGCCTAACCACGGACCAAATACTCGCCTTACCTTCAACCAGCGTGCAAGCCGACATCTACTGTTATGGCGTACTCGTAAAAGGCGGAAACTGGCTAGGCCCAAGACTCAGCCAAATACTACAAATGGCTGTACTCAGCTCGCAAGCTGAATCCGTTGAGTTCACTGCAGAAGACGGATACCAAGTCGCTATCCCACTAACAACAGCAATGCGCGAAGACGTAATCTTAGCCTACCAGATGGACGGTGAACCCTTGGATGAGGGGTTGCGGTTGGTAATCCCAGAAGCGAACGGCAATGTCTGGATAGCTGGAATAAACCAGATAATCGTGACCGCCTTACCCTCCAAGAATCCACCGAGTGCATTCATCCTGCCGAATTTCAACGCGGGCACTTCAAGCCCAACACCTACGCCAACCACAGGCGCAAACACGCCTGCTCCCTCTCCAACTCCGACCCCCGTCGCTACGCCCACTCAGATGCCAAGTCCATCTCCCTCCCAGTCACCATCAACTTCCTCCTCTGTCTCACCATCGCCGTTGCCTTCGCTAACACAAGCTTCCCCCTTAAGATTACCACTAGAGGCAGTTTACGCTGTCGCCTCAATAGCAATAGCAGCCATTGTCGCCGCAGTCATATTAATCCTCAAAAAACAGAAAAAATAGCAAAAAACTAAACCTAGTCCTTTCTGCGGTGATTCCGCTTAACAAGAAACACGCCAGCAACAGCAACAATGGCTACTGAAGCCGCCGACGCTACAACAAAACTCATCTGGAACCAATCTAGCTGTGTTTGTTGCTCACCTGGATCGCTTGGGCTGGGCTGAAGAGTAACCTCCGGCAAAGGCTGAGTAGCACTAGGCGAAGCATAAGCAGAACCCGCTTCACCCGTGCCTAAAACAAAAGTGTACGGCGTAGAAGCACCTGCGTTTCCACAGATATCCTTCGCGTAAACAATAATGGTGTGGCTGCCATAAGATAATCCGAAAGTTGTGTTTCCCTCAAGAGTTTGGTTGCCCCCGCCATCCATACTATAGCCCATCCAAGAAGTCGGTTCATTAACGTAAAAAATTAAACGCCACCAAGTATTGCCCTGAAAATCAGAAGGCAAAAACTTTCTGGCTTCAACAATGGCATCAACATCAATAGTGACAACTGGCGGCTCTTTGCCATCAACCGAAAAAACGACTTCTTCAGAAGCGTAAACCTTTCCAGCGTCATCAGTACCGTAAACTCTCAATGAATGGACACCATTGAACAGGTTCGTAAGTGTCGCTTTACTTGGACAGGCAACCACCATGTTCTGATCCAAACTGTATCCTGCCCACGTAAGGGGCTTATCACTCTTGTACTCTAATTGTGCAGTTGTTGAACTGTACGTTGTTTGCTGGGGCGAGATCACTTGAATGGTTGGAGTAACAGAGTCAACAACAAAATAGATAGTTGAATCAACGTTGGCGGACAACGAAGAATAATTTCTAAACGTTGTTTCTCCATGAATATACAGAGAGTGGGCGCCTTTTTCCACGCCTGAAATCGTTGCCGTTGCAACCCCCTCAAAATTTGCATCTTTAGCCTCATTTTTGATGGTTGCTGAAACAGCTGGTTGCCCATCTAAACTATATTCCACCTTAGCTAATTGTTCCCAACTTGTCATGTCCCAATTGAACATTTCAACTTTGACACTTAAAGAAATACTTGGCTGGTTGTACACCATATTTGTAACCGGAGATAAAACTGTCATTCTTGGAGCGCTGTAATGAGAAAAATTGGCTGACGCAAACTCAACAAAAGGCAAAAACACCAGTGGAATTAAAGCCATTAACATGCAAAACCGCATTAACGCCTTCTTATCCACAAGTACGCCTCCAGCTACCTTTAGACAAAAAATCTGCATCCTCAAATACTTGTCTGTCAAGCATCCTCGCACGAGATTTAGGTTGGTTGAGTTGGATTAACATTTAATTCATCCCAAAAGAGTGGTGTGCAGTAACAGAAAATCCAAGACGCCCACCACGTAAGACGGCACCCAAAAAGCCGCTGTTAACAGGGCAATCCTTCGGCTCTTAGCCGGAAAGGCTTTTGACCCGGGACGCCAAAGCAGCACAAGCCATAACACAAAGACTAACGCTGGAACGGAAAAAATGCCGTGCAAAGCGTTCATAACCAAACGCAAAGGCGTAGTAGCCAGTATATCCGTGGAACCGCTGAGTGGATCCATAAACAGCACCGCAGTGAAACCAACTGCCCACGCAGACATCACGATTAACATTAGAATCTCATGCATGAAATAATTGCCTTTCATCCTGAACCACATGCTCACCAAAACCAAAACTGTCCAAAGAGTCTGCATAATAAGATTAAACTCGGCGAAACTCAAGCCAACCTCGTAAAACGGGAACAAGAAAATAATGCCAACCTCCAGCAAAACAACCCCAATAACCGTTAAGACCGCGAGTTTCCCCTGCATAGAGTTACTCAAAGTGAAGCCCATCCGCCTCTTCTTTCGCACAACAACAATTGCTGCAGCCACTATCACCACCATCACCACCACAACCACCGCAACCAGCACGTAAAGCCCCGTCAAATTCGGCTCCGAAACAACAACATCAGGACTCCACATGTTCGTAGCAACCGCATAGGCAGTAACATTATATGTTCCCACGTTATCATTAGCCGCGGTAAAAACGCCGGTAGCCTTGTCCCACTCCTTATTCCTAATGGAATCGCTTGCGTGCGTTATGGTGCGACTTGCGCCCACTGCTATCTTTTGCTCTTCCCCTTCAATAGTAACATTACCCTGCTTCGCAATATCATAGAAGGTATCGCCAGGACCGAGATTTGACGGAATAATAAGCCACTCTGAAACTTTTCCCTCAGTTAAGTTAAAGCTCCGAATGGCGCTCGACACTGTCCCATTAACGCTTCTAACTGTGAAATTAGCGTGAAACGCCGCACCTTCAACATCCAAAATCTCTATTCTAACCCAATCAAGGTCTTGTTCTGGAGGCGGAGTGCCAGCCGTATTAACGATGTACTCAATCCAATCGCCCTCTTTAACGCCCACAGCAGGTTCACCAAAAGTTACACCTGTAGCTCCAACCATTAACAAAACAGCAGCAAAGATAAGGGCGAACGCCATAATCTTTCGCATCGGAATACTCGATGTTAAATCGGTTTTTAAGTTTAAATGTTTTATTGCTTTCAATGTTTTTCACCTTTTAGATTATAAGCCTCTTACATTTTTTCATCTCTTATGAGCGTACTTGAGAACGTTGTCACAAATGAGCTGGAGTCACCATTAACCTCCGACAAGGTAGTCATGTTGACTTGCACGCTGCTTTGGACTTGCTTGCAGCTACCAAATTCCAAATATGATTCCCCTGAAACACTGATGTAATACAGGTCGTCAAATTGACTCGGGCTTTGCTGAGCGCTTGTTCGCGTAAACTCAATTTTGAAGACCTTCAAGTTTCCTGCTTTAACTGCTAGGTTCTGGACGGCTACGAACTTTACAGTCATTTCTGCAGCTAAATCAGTTGAGATAGCACATGTTACTGGAAGTCGCCATGTATCGCCTACCTTAGCCTCCGACTGATTAAAGAACGCCGTTTCTAGCGGGACACTAAGGTTAGTTTTTTCGACGTACTCAGCATATTCAGGGTATTGCTGAAAAGCAACAGGCAACAGCGTGAAAAGATTAGTCATGTCCGCTTCGTTGACATCCATAAGGTATGACGTTGTCATGGAATCGTCTGCTATACTTGAAGTGGTTGTATAATTTAGAGTATAGGTGTCTTCATCAATGCTTACAACTTCAACTGTTAGGATGCGTTGGGTACTAGAGTTTGTGGAAGAATTGTCAATTTGGCTAAAAGACGATATAGTAATGTCGTAGGTGAGTGTTTCGCCAGGAAAGTAATGGACACCTAAGGGAATGATTCTAGCTTCGCTAGAAGGCTCAAGAAGTATTGCCGCTATGACTGTGATGATTATGATAGCAGCAACAGTTACGTATAGTTTCTTTCTAAACCTCTCATTGCTTGGCGCTTGTCGTATCGGTTGTTGCCGCGTGGCAGGAGAATCAATCGAATTCAAGAGGTTAATTAACATTTTGATCCTTGAAAACTAGCGATTACTGGATTTCTTTTTTCTTATCGTAATAGCAATTGCTGAAGCCGCTATCACGCCAGCTACTGCGGCACCTGTAACAATAGTATAGAAGAATGTTTGGTCCAGTCCCATGATTTGAGGATTCCATATGTTTGTAGCAACTGCTTTTACAGTAGCAGTCAAGTCCTCAATGTACCAGCCATCCTTATTTGTCACGTTTTTAAGATGTTCCGAAGATCCAATAAACATGCCAGTGGCTTTATCCCATTCTTTGTGCCTAAACGTGTCGTTTCCGTAAGTTACGGTTCGGCTTGCGCCTAGCACTGTTTTTTGCTCTTGTCTTTGAATAGTTACGTTAACGGGTTTTCTAGTGTGCTGTGACAAATCATAAAACATGTCTCCTGGACTAAGATTCGCAGGAATAATCGTCCACCCTTCAACATTCCCTTCCGTGAAGTTATAATTCCAAATGGCACTACCTATCGTCCCATTGGCATAGCGGACGGTGAAATTCGCTGAGAACGCTGTGCCTTGGACGGGCAAAATCGTTATTCGCATCCACCGAACATCATGCGTCGGAGGCGGAGAACCCTTGCCAGTCATGTTAATGTCGTACTCAATCCAATCGCCCTCTTTGACGCCCACGGCAGGCTCAGCAGAAACAAGCACAAGTGAAGCAACTATTGAAGCAGAAAAGAGTATGCTCGCCAGAACTAACGCAGTGACGGTTTTCATTTTTCATCGATATAGATATGGGTTTATCTGGCGATTAAAGCCTTTTTATCAAGGTTTCTTGACAAAACAAGCCCGCAACACGCTCTTTTAGTCAAGGTTTCTTGACTAAGCTTCTCTCGCGTTTAGTCAAACTTTCTTGACAAACAGGAAGGTACAGCGCAGATTCTCAGAATCCACTGCATACAGCCATATACTCGATTCATGCGCGCGTGAATTGTATGGTGCCTCATGTTGTCAAAGAGGCTACAGTTCGTTTTTCTCGGTTTTCATCGTACCTTTTCACTTTTTGGAGTGTAAACCTTTAAATGAGTTATTCTGCTATTCAAAAACAGGTAATTGAGAATTTCCAATTTTCAATTTCAATCAGACCAATAGAGGTGATTTTACACGACTCAAGAAAGAATGTTTGAAATCAAATGCGACGAATGCGGCGGAAAAGCCACGGTTCCTTTCAAGCCTACGCCAGGCAGACCCGTTTATTGCAGCACTTGCTTCTCTAAACGTCGGTCAAACCAGCCAAGTACGACTCGATTAAACTTCAGTTTTAACGAGAAGAATGCATGGGCACGGCGGGGATATGGTTTTACAGGCAGAAGGGAAGCACATCCAACCAGCATTTTTCAAAAATAAATGGCTTCTTTGAAGCGACTGAACTGAAAGACGCGAAATGGAGGCGCGATGTGCGCGCCTTTGTTGCATTTATTAGTTTGTTTGTTAATGTTTAACCCTGATGTTCAGTGTCTACTTGGACGCGGAATATTGCATATAGTCAAATCAACAACAAAAAAGGAGTGAAAAAAATGACGGAAGAAACAACCCCAAAACCTGCAGTTGAAAAGGCCGAAGAACCAACTTCTAAACAGGTAGCTGATGAAAAAGAAAAATCCACCCCTGAAGCAGTCGTTGAAGAACCAAAGAAAACGACCAAGAAACCCGTAGAGAAGGAACCAGAGGTCGTTTTCATCGGAAACAAACCACCAATGAGCTATGTGATGGCGGTAATGACCGCGCTATCTTCAGGTGCTATCGCTGAAATTACGCTTAAGGCCAGAGGCAGAGCAATAGCCACTGCTGTGGATGTAGCTGAAATAACCTGCAACCGCTTCATGAAAGACCTAAGAGTCACAGCGATAGGTATCGGAACAGAAGAGATGCCTGCAAGAGAAGGCGATAACAGGTCAAGGAACGTTTCAACATTGGATATAAAACTTGTGAAGAAATAGAATCACACGCAAAATCCACCTGATTCTCTTTTTTTAGCGCGCATACAAAAACAATAGCGCTAACCAGAACTAAAAACTGCAAAAGAGCAAAAACAAGCATTTTCTCCAAATACTATCTCGTGCTTAACGAAGACGCGGCTAATTGCTACCGTATAAAATCAACATTAATTGCCGCAACCGCATATGCAATAGCTTTTTTAGTCTTTAGCTTAATTTATTCCGCGGTGTGTTCACACGTCTTCAACTACTAACTGGGTGCCCGCTGACGGAGACACCTTCGTAACCAAAGACGGCTTCATATTCAACACCTTCGGCTACGAGCACCCAACTGACCGCGTTTTCGCTTTCCTCAAGTACATCCCAGCCGCGTTCAAAGCCCTTTTCCACGTTGAAATGCTGGAGCGCACTTGGAACTACGGCGAAACCAAACTTTTCCGAGCAGAAAAACTGTACACCGCAAAAAACTACAAATCCTTCATAGAAACATTCAGAAAAAACTTCCCCGCCTACCTCTACTACTGCTACCTCCGAAACAAAGAACTCATAACCGCGCCCTTAAGCTTAATTGAGCACGTTTACGTCCCCAAAGACTGCCTAACCACCCTAACACAGCTAAAACAGCCTGACACGCTGCAGAAGATGGCGCTATACCTCATACGCATGCTGTCCAAGGAGTCAGGCGTAGTCATGACCGACTTCGGCATCCACGGCTCCATAGCTTTGAACATGCACGCGCCCGTGTCAGACATAGATTTCGTAGTCTATGGCTCAGAAAACTTTCGCAAAGTTGAGCAGGCAGTAGCCCAGCTAGTCAACGCTGGCACCTTAAGCTACATTATCAGCAACCGCTTGGACGCGGCAAGAAAATTCCAAGGACGCTACAACAAAAAAATCTTCATGTACAACGCCACCCGCAAACCCGCAGAAATCAAAACCCACTATGGCGCGCATCGCTTCTCGTCTCTTATGCCGTTGCGCTTCCAATGTACTGTGAGCGATGATACTGAAACCATGTTTCGTCCTGCCACCTATAAAATCACCGATTACATGCCCTTAGATGCAGCGTCTGAATTGCCCGTTGACAGGGTTCCCGACCGCGTAATCGCGAACATAGGCTGCTACCGCAACATCGCCCGCAAAGGCAGCCAAATCAAAGTCGCAGGCACAATCGAACGCGTAGAATCCATCAAAACAGGTGCAGTCTCCTACCAAGTTGTAGTTGGCACAGCCACTTCAGAGGAAGAGTACATTTGGCCGCTTTAGCGCTTAGAGACCGCGACGCCATAGTCACCCGCGAAGGCATAATCTTCCGCGTATTCGGATACTCTCACCCGCCCAACGCATACATATGCGACGCAGAATACGCTTCCGCCAAGGTTTTTACGTCAACCGACCCAAGAGCACCAAGAAACGGCAAAACCCAAACATTCTACAAATTCTACAACGACGAAGGCTGGAAACTCATCTTCAACAATTTCCCGCAGTACACGATTTTCCACGAAATGCTAGGGCAAAAAGTCGTAGGCATAAACCACACTGACATAGCTGAAGCAAGAAAACCTGAACAGCGCCTGCAAGCGTTAATCGAAACAGAGTCTAAAGATGAGTTGCAGGATGCTACGCAGCGCGTTCTAAACATTGTGGTGCAGCGTTCTGGCTTGTCCACGGCAGACTTCGGCGTGTTCGGCAGCATGCTTCACGACTTCCACCACCCTAAGCTTTCAGACATCGACCTCTTGATCTACGGTAAAGCGGAAAACAACAAAATCCGTGAAACGCTGGCGGCATTATACGCGGATTCGCGTTCTGGCTTCAGAAACGAGTTTGAGAGCGGCTCCGCCATGGCGGGCAAGCAGTGGCGTTTCAAAAACTACACCGTAAAAGAATTCGTCCAGCATCAGAAGCGCAAGCAAATCTACGGCTTATTCGACGACACTAAAAG
>CAZYUQ010000026.1:0-14396 GCA_964650565.1 uncultured Candidatus Bathyarchaeia archaeon
ATTTTATGGCGCCTGTGGGGCAAGCCTCCGCGCACATGGGGCAGCGCATGCATAACGGCGAAACGTTCCTAGCCTTTTTTCCGATGATTTCAGGCAGGCTTAGCTCGCATGTTTGTTTGCATTTGCCGCAGCCGATGCACTTCGACTCGTTTATTTCTAAGCCTACGGTTCTGTGCTGGCGCAGTTTGCCTGCCTGCGACGTGCAGCCCATGCCTAAGTTTTTTATGGCGCCGCCGAAACCGCTTAACTCATGCCCCTTATCATGCGAAACAACAACCATTGCATCAGCTTCAGCGATGATGCCTGCCACCTCAATCTCCTTCAGTATGCCTTTTGTTTTTACGGTTCGGTAGTTTTCGCTTCGCAATCCATCTGCCACGATGAACGGCGCCATGTTAAACCCGTTCGTCAATGCGGTGACCATGTGGTCGTAGCCGTTGTGGCGTTGCGCATGATAATACGTGTTGGCATCTGTGAGGAAAGGTTTGCCGCCTGCCTCCTTGATTCTGCGGATTATGTCGTGCACGAAAAACGGCTGCACGTAATACGGGTTACCCAACTCGCCCACATGCAATTTGACAGCCACTAAATCACCTTTTTCCACGCAGTCAAAAGTGCCTGCAGCGTCATAGAGGCGGTTAGTTTCCTTCATCAGGTCACGGCTGGTATCCCACTCAACGAAATGAACAGTCAAGACATAATTCACCCGTCACAGAGGTTACATGCAAACATGTTATTTAAAGAAGCGGAGCAATCAAGGGTTGGTATCTGGTGTTATGGCGGGCCCGACGGGAATTAAACCCCGCAGAGCGAATTTGTGCTCTCACCTTTTTACTCAAGCAACTTTCCGAGGCAATACGCGTGTATGCAAAATCGGAACGAAAAGCGTGTACTATAACAACTAACGGCAGAGGTAGTAGCATACCGAGAATTTATATTCAATGTGATATTACAATTGATCAAGTTCGATAATGCGCGGTGTCTCCTACTTGGCTCCAAAGAAGGTTGTTTACCTGTTTGGTGCAGGTGCCACAATTGGTGAGTGGCAGTATGCAGTAGGAGAAACTGGGGAAAAACTGTCACTTGTAAGTGTGTCAGAGGCGGCTATTACTCAAGTTAAAAAAGAAAAGGATTATGAAGACTTACTTTCAGACATCGCGGTAGATGACATAAAAGATTTAGAGTTGTATATTAGTCTGCTTGAATCAGTGCATACAAAGAGTTACGAAGAATTGGTTGGGATGCTGAGATTCCTTTTTTGCAAAAGCATTCAAGAAAATCTATTATACAACGATACGCCTATTGAACCAAACTTGACAAAGGCTCTCTTTGAGATGCATAAGGCAATAATTGAAGATGAAATCCTTGCCGGAGTCATATCTCTTAACTATGATAACTTGCTCGACCGAGCCTTCAATGAAATTTTTGGCGGAATTGACTATGGCATTAAAGGTAATTGTGAAAAAGATGAATACAACATTGGCGAGGATTTTCCATTACTCATAAAATTACACGGGTCATTCAATTGGAAAAGAGGTTTCCGCTCAATAATAATTGATGAAGAACAGGCAAAATTAGTGGAGCAGAGGGAAATGCTTTGGATTCCCCCAAGTATCGAAAAGGAAAGAGATTCATACCCATTTAACCTTTTGTGGGGTAAGGCGTTTCAACTGCTCGATTGCGACATTTTAAGAATTATTGGATGCAAACTTAGCCAAAATGACTGGGGGTTGATTTCGCTACTTTTTAACACCCAGCTGGAATCTGGGGGTGTTTATAAAATAGAAGTAATTTGCCCTCATGAAGACGGAATGAATATTAGAAACCGGAACGGTTTTTTAAAAAACATGTATGTTCTTGGCGAGTTGGACAATTGTCAAGACTTTGTCGATAATCCACCTCTCAATACGTTTGAGAGTTGGCTAAGGTCAAAACTCGCCATTCATAGGGAACAGGGAGTCCAATTCACTGAATTGGGGCTTCCTCATATAGACAGGTTAATGGGTGAAAGAAGAAATGAAACGTGAAATAATACCTTGGTCCGCAGAGCAACTCTACAAGAACCGAGAGTTTATTCAATATCCCCCCTATCAGAGAGAGCCAACTGTCTGGATTGAGAGGAAGAAGCAATTGTTGATAGATTCAATGATGATTGATCTCGATATCCCTAAAATCTATCTCTACAGCCCTAAGAATGAACATTATTGCAGAACTGAGGGAGGAAAGGAAGTTCGTTATTACGATTGTGTTGATGGGCAACAACGAATAGTGTCAGTGATTGAGTTTTTAGACGGGCAATTCAAAACTAAGGATGGTAGATACTGGAAAGACTTGACTAAAAAAGAGAAGGAGGCCTTTCTGCAATATGAATTCAGTATTGCACTAATTACCGAGGCAACCGACGATGAATTACGTCTTCTTTTCCTCCGTCTTCAGTTGGGCGCCAGCCTTAATGTCGGTGAAAAACTTCATGCGATGAAAGGTCCAATGCGTGACTTCATATTTGATGTTGGTAAAAACAACCCGTTTTTCGCTAATTTAGCGCTTCAAGAGAGACGCTTCTATCGTGAGACTGTTTTTGCCGAAATCTGCCTCAATTCCTTTTATCGTTCACTTAAAGGCAGTTTCTTTACCGCGAGATATGAAGAACTTAAGGCGTTTGTCCAGCAATACTCTAATATTGATAATTATCAAAAAGAAACAGACCGGATTAGAGCTACTTTAGAGCTAATGCAGAAATACTTTAAGGATTGTTCCAACGAGCTTCGTAATAGAGCGGCCGTAGTCACAGGATATCTTTTCTTTGAGGAGCTTTATAAAAACAACGAAATGAAAAAGCTCCCTTTATTCGCACAATTCTATAGTGAATTCCTGAAAAAACTGTCTGAACAGTCCGGTAAGGGATTAGATTATGACAGAGAGTATAGAGAGTTATTAGACTGGCAAAATTACGTTATTCAAGCAGCAGTCTCCAAATCTGCTATAACAGCAAGACATAAAATGGTAGCAGACTATTTTGAGTATTACCTCAAAACAGGAGAGATTAAAAAAGCAATTTGATGTGCGCTAATGTACTCAGTAGAATAAGAAAAACCATAATATGAGTATAGTATAGCCGAAAATGAGCATGCAGTACCTACATTATTCAAGACCAGCGACAGACCAAAGAGCTTGAACTGCTGAGCGCAACATTACGGGACTTAATACGCCAAGAAGCACAACAAGTACAAATTCGCGCTGTGGATGGCGGGCCCGACGGGAATTGAACCCGTGACCCCCGGATTAAAAGTCCGGTGCTCTAGCCTTACTGAGCTACGGGCCCTCGCATTACGTTGCGTCGCTCATAGGGAAAACAAGAAAGGGGTTTTTTAGCGTTTCGATTCGCGCTGCCAATTCACTGATGAAACCCAGCCGCCTCGCTTGCACAAAGCCTGACCGCCCAATCCTATTTATAGTTTAAATAAGGGGGCTATAGTCTTTTCCAAGCACTAGTTCTCACCATTTCACCAAACCAAAAAAGTTGGCTTTCTCTAAGCTGCCTACGCAGCGCACGAAAACTCAACCTCAATTAACTGCTACTCATATATTCAGAATATTTGCCACAAGGATTTTGATTTTATCATTAGCGTTCAGTATTGTCTCTATTGTTTTCTTGCCTTTGTCTGTGAGCTTGTAGGTTCTTTTTCTCTCATCCCACGTTCCCTCGACAAGCCCGTTTCTCTCAAGCGAGTACATAAGCGAGTAAACTGTGCCTGAACTCACAAGAAGGTTAAACTTGTTGTGGATGTACGAGATGACATCATAGCCGCTTAGAGGTCCCTTCAACAACTCAGCCATTATAATGATATCCATGAAGTTTTTTATCATGCGTTCATGTACTTTTTTGAGGATTCGCCCTTCCAGTTTTTCGTTGCTGAGTACAACCGTCAAGGCCACCATGTTTATTCACATTATAATAGTTTAGTTCGTGTTTATATATTTAAGTTTTATTCGGATTTCGAATTAGATGTTGAAACAAAATCTGACAAGTATATACTGCCCTGTTAGCCGAGAAACCGACACTTCCAAACCATAAACCACTTAAAAAACGTTTTTCCACGCATAAACCATCGCACGCAACCACTCTCTCATATGGTTCACCAGTGCGCTTTCCCCTGCAGAAATTGCCTCCGCAATTTTTAGCCGAGCAAAATTTCAATGTTTAATTATATAAGCCGCTTGTAATGAACAAGATTTTAAACGCATAGTTCTTTTTTAGCACTGAACACCGCCGTTTCTAACACCCAGATATATATGTGCATGTTAACAAACGTTATTTCTTCTTTTGTGCCTAAAAACTCAACGGTGTTAAAATTGATGTCATGGAAACACTCATTTAAACGATTAAACGAAGAATATGAAATCGCCCAGAAAAAGAAGCAAGCTTTAGACAACTTATTTGAAACTGGCAAAATTTCTCAGTCTACCCGTGACTCATTCAACGATGAAATAGTCGCAGCCATGGCGGAGATTGAAAAGCAGCAGAAAGAACTCCTCGGAAAAATGCAAGTCAAAATGCACGGTCTAGAGAGTCAAATAAAAATGTTGGAGATGCTCCTCGCCAACTACGAAATACAGCACGTCGTCGGCGAAATCGAAGAAGACGTTTACCAACGCGAAATAACGCTCCTTTCCACAGGACTCGAATCAGCCAAACAAGAATTAGACACAATCATAGAAGCTGCAAACCAGCTTTGCCCACCCCCCGCCACAGAAACAGAGCCTTCCCCACCACCAGAACTCGACGTTGCCCCAGCCGCCGAAATGCCAGCTGTAGAGAATGTTCCAATCGCTCCAGCGGAAGTTGAAGCTGCAACAGAACCCTGCCCACAAGAACCAGCCATAACTTTGGAGGAAGCAGCACCCATCGAAACGCCACCAGTAGAAGCCGCAGATACCGCAGAAGATCTGCCAGCTGAAGTGTCAGAAGCCACGGAAGAAATTTCTCAAGAGCCAACTATAACCCTGGAAGAAACCGCATCCGCCCCAGAAGAGCCTGCAGTGGAAGCAGAAGCTGCAGCGCCAGTTGAAACCGAGCCTGTAGAAACCACAGAAGTTGAGACAGCTGAAGCCGCAGATGTCCCTGAAGATTTTTCTCCAGAATCAGCCATACCCGTAGAAGATGAAGCGCCTGAAATTGAGCAGTCTCAAGTGGAAACCGAGGAAACAGTGCAGATTGACGCAGTCCCCACAGAAGACGCAGAAGTTGCACCAGTTGAAACATCAGAAGCTGCAGAAGACATCGATCAAGAACCAGCCATAAACTTGGAAGAAGCAGTAGCTGAACCAGAAGAAATTCAAATCGAAACCGAAGAAGCAGCCCCTGAGGACGACACAGAAGTAATATCCGTTGAAGCCGCAGACACCGCCGAAGCAGCAGACGATGCCTCCGAGGAACCAGTCATAATCACCGAGGAAGCAGCATCAGACGAACTCTTAGCGGAAAACGCAGAAGACGCACCAGCAGAAACAATCGAAACCGCAGACTCCGAAGCAACAGAAGAAACCCCCGAAGAGCCACTTATAACCGTGGAAGCCGCAACACCTGAGCTTGACCAAGCCTCAGATGAAGACGACGATGTCTTACTAATTGAAACAGCGCAATCCATGGATGATGTACCTCCAGTGGTGGAAGAGGTTGTGCATGCGGCAAACCCTCGAGATGCGCCCCAAGAGGCGCAACCGGAAATAGCCGCCGAAACCATAGCCGAACAAGCAGAATACACCGACGAAGATACAGCCGACGAAGATACAGCCGCTGAAGATTCTGAAGACCAAGAAGAGTAAACGCAGAAAACAATCTTTCTTTTTCTTTTTTAAACACACCAAGCGCATAAACTAAAATTATTAGTAACAGTTCTTCTCAGTCTCTAGAGCGAGCACTGATGCAGACGCATAATAAAACGATAATAACTTTTCACGAGAAATTCAAACAGTACGATTTAGGCAAAAGCCACCCCTTCAAAGGCGACAGATTCGCCAATTCAATGAAATTCTTCAACGAGCAAGGTCTCTTAAACTTCCCAGAAGTCACAGTAATCAAACCCGAACCTGCCACGTTCGCAGACATCCTGCGCGTTCACGACATGAACTACGTTGACCACATGCTCCAACTAGCCAAAGAAAACAAGCCCTATGACGTTGAAACACCTGTTTCCGACGAAATTCTTGAAGCAGCGCTTCTCATCGCTGGCGGCGCAATGAAATGCGGCGAAACCGTTTACGCGGGAAACGCTGCACATGGCGTTTCCTTAGGCAGTGGCTATCACCATGCAGGACGAAGCTATGGTGGCGGTTTCTGTATTTTCAATGACATCGCAGTTTTAGTGGAGTACTTGCGTGCTAAGTGCGGTGTCAAGCGGTTTCTGGTTTTGGACTACGACGTTCATTTCGGCAACGGGACAAGCGACATTTACTATGAAGATGACAGTGTCCTGCACGTTTCGCTGCATCAAGACCCTGAGTCTTTTTATCCGGAAACAGGGTTTGTTTGGCAAATTGGCAAGGGCAAGGGTGAAGGCTACAATGTTAACGTGCCGTTGCCTGCGGGAACTGGCGATGACACGTATCTTTACGCGTTGAATGAGGTTTTTGTTCCCTTAGCCGAGGAATTCAAGCCTGAAATAATAATTGGCAATGGCGGAAGTGACGCGCATTTTGCAGACGCGTTAGGCGGTTTAAGGTTAACTGTAAACGGGTTCTTTGAGGTTTCGCGCCTCATTAGGCGAACAGCTGAAAGCACCTGCAACGGCAAATTTGTTTTGCTGATAGGAAGCGGATACAACGCGAAGGTTCTGCCTTTATGCTGGTACGCGCTGGTCGCTGGTGCTCTAGGCTTAAGCGAGATAAGCGTGAAGGAGCCGTATGCTGTACCTAAGGAGTTGCCGCGTTGCCGCCGAGTGGTTGATGAGACTCTTGACGAGTTGAAGCGGCTGCTGAGGGCGCATTGGTCTTGTTTCGGGGGTTTTTCTTTGAACAGTGTCCCTTAATTGAGATGTTCTGTTCTTTGATAAGCGGTAAACGTGTAGTTGCCTGTTTTTTCAAAGAAATGCATGGTTACTTTGCTGCTGATTTCAACATAAAGAATATAAGTTGCCGTTAATCAAAAACCCTTTAGTGAAAAAATGAATTTATGGAAACTTCGACTCTCAATGGTTGGTACGCTAGCCCTAATCATAGGCTTATCCACGTTAGTGTTCACACTGATTCTCAGTTTAGCAGGCGTATTCGACATTATCACGTTAGGCGTACTCGTAGTAATCTTCAACGTAGGCCAATGGTTACTGGCGCCGTACATGGTTGACGCCATCTACAAAGTCCGTGCGCTGCCAGAAAACGAAAACCCAAGGCTTCACAAAGCAGTCAGCGACATCAGCCACAAAAGCGGCATCAAAAAGCCCAAGCTCATGCTAGCCCAGATCCCCTTGCCAAACGCTTTCGCGTATGGTTCGCCGTTGACTGGCAGCCGTGTCGCAGTAACTCAAGGTTTGCTGAAGGACTTGGATGAAGGCGAAGTTGAAGCAGTAATAGGGCACGAACTGGGGCATCTGAAGCACAGAGACGTGCAGATTATGATGGCTGTCTCCATATTGCCAGCGCTGTTCACTTACATCGGTTACTCACTTATGTTGTCCTCAATGTATCGGGGAAACCGCCAAAACGACAGCGGTAGCAACGCGGTGATAGGTATAGCTTTCATCGCGTTTGGGTGGGTACTTACGATGTTCACGCTTTACTTGAGCCGACTGCGCGAGTATTATGCTGACAGGCATAGCGTTGGCGTGGTAGACAACGGGGCGCAGAAGCTTTCCACGGGTTTAGCCAAGATAGTTAATAGCACAAAGAGCATGCGTAAGCCTCAGCAGCAGAAGCAGAGCTTGGCGTTTAAGTCGTTGTTCATTTCTGACCCTGAAAGAGCCGTTGCGGACGCAGCAGCTATCGACGCTATGAAAGCAAGCGGCAAATCGGATTTGGTTCAAGAAATCCTTTCGCAGAAGCTTACGACTGAAGCTAAAATTGCAGAGGCGTTCTCGACGCATCCTAACATAATCAAGCGTCTGCGGGCACTGCAAGAACTGATTTAAAACGCGTAAACTCTTCCAGTGTACTTCTTTTGGTTGGTGGCGCAAAAAACTATTTGCGTTATTATCCCTATGTTGGCAGTGGACAGCGATAAACTATTTTAAACTCCGAAACGCTTGTCATTCGTAGCACTTTAACGGAAGTTACTTTCATGAGCGAAACTGCAAAAATAATTTCTCAAGCCCAAAAGGAAGACAGAAAAGCGCTTCTGGAAACTGAAGCCAAAACCATCTGCATGGAATACTCTATTTCAGTCACCAAGTTCAAACTGGCGAAAAGCGCAGCGGAAGCAGTTGAGTTCGCGGAGCAACTCGGGTATCCAGTGGTTTTGAAGATTGTTTCGCCTGATATTATTCACAAATCTGACGTTGGCGGAGTCATAATCAACCTGAAAAGCAAAGCGGAAGTGCAAGCTGCTTACGGAAAAATCTTGGAGAACGCTAAAAAATACAAGGCAACCGCGAGAATCGTCGGCGTTTTGGTTCAGGAGATGGCGCCTCAATCCACCGAGGTCATAGTTGGTTCGATTAAGGATCCGCAGTTTGGGCAGACTTTGATGTTTGGGTTGGGTGGCGTGTTTGTTGAAATTCTTAAGGATGTCACTTTTAAGATTGCGCCTATAACGCGGGAAGATGCTCGGGAAATGGTGACTTCAATCAAGGCTTATCCTTTGCTGAAGGGTTACAGAAACACGCCGCCAATAGACATTGACGCCATAATAGCCACGCTGCTGAACACTTCACGCTTGGTGATGGATAACCCGCAGATTAAAGAGTTGGACCTTAACCCAGTTTTGGCTTACAAGAAAGGCGCAAAAACCGTAGACGCGCGAATCATTCTCGAATAGAGTGCGTGAAACCTAGCGCTCTGCGGAGTCTATAGCCCCCTTTTATATAGTTCTGCGGGAAACGCAGCGCGGAATAGACCCCCTATAGGTTTCTGCATAGAACTGCTATTAGGCTCCAAATATGCCGTGTTAACGTCGTTCAAGTTATCTTGAATGGCCATTTGTGCTCAATTTGCTTTCACATGGCTTTTGATGCGGGCTGCAACTTGATTCAGTCTTTCCCTGTCGGCTTCAGCAAGTTCCCTGAACCGCGTTAGCTTCTGTCCCTTAAACCTTGGGATAACGTGAACGTGCAGGTGGAAAATGTCTTGGTCCGCTGCTTTTCCATTTTGCTGAATTATGCTGATGCCGTCTGCCCGTGTCGCTTCCTTAACGGCGAGGGCAACTCGCTTGGCAACCCTGTATACGTGCGCGACAAGTTCCTCTGGAATATCCAAAACGTTTGCGTAATGTTCTTTGGGAATAATTAGCGTGTGCCCCTCATTAAGCGGTCTAATGTCAAGAAAGGCTAGCACGCTTTCATCTTCGTAAACCAAGCTAGCCGACGCCTGTTTGTGGGCTATCCTGCAGAAAACACATTTCTCATCATTCATGTTAATCACCGCTGAAGCCCAGCCCCAGCGATTCCCTTTTAAGCATTAAACAACAATTTATATGTTATACTCAGATGTGCGTTCTCTTGAAAGAAAAAGGTGAGCGTGGAACAGGTTTGACAGACTTGGAAGCTAAAGTCCGTGCGGAAGTCGGCAAAGTAGTTGACCCTGAAACAGGCATGACTTTTGCTGAAATGCAAATGATAACCAACGTGAAGGAAGAAGCGCCAGGCACAGTCAAAGTAGAATTCATCCCAACCAGTCCCTTCTGCCCCATCGCGTTCAAACTTGCCACTGACATAAAAAACGCTGCAAAAAAAGTTCCAGGCGTCACCAAAGCTTTAGTTTACTGCCGCGGACACATGATGGAACAGCAAATCAACGAGATGACCAACAAGTAACCCTTTCGAGTGTTGCTTGTGGCTATCTCATTCTGGTGAATGCCCATGTCCCAATAATTATCATTATTACGTCGAAAATGCCGACGACAGCCAAGTTCACGTACAACGGCTGCAGAGGCTGCCAAGTTCCACCCAAAATAATTGTCCTCAACGCGTCCACACCATAAGTCAGCGGGTTCAATCTTGCGATAGCTTGCATCCAGTCGGGAAGGCTTTGGATTTGGAATAACGCGCCGCTTAGGAAGAACAGAGGCAAGTTGATGAAGCTCTGTATAGCGCCGAAGCTTTCCAAGCTACCCATGAAGCTCGCAATCGTTAAGCCTATGCTGACCAATCCGAAAGTGATAAGCAGCATGACGGGTAAGCACATGAGAAACGTGACTACGTCTAGCGGCAGTCCCAAAGCAAAACCGAGGACAAGCACGATTACACCCTGGATAAGCGCGTCAGTGCTGTCTCCGACCATTTTACCGAGAAATATAGTCATCCGCGAAACAGGCGCCACCAAGATTTCCTTCATGAAACCAAATTCCTTGTCCCATATGACTGAAATGCCCATGAACATCGATGTAAAAAGCAGTGTCTGCCCGACTATGCCTGGAAAAATCAGCTGCTGATAAGTCAACCCTGGAAGCAGCACCGCGCCTTCACCCAAACTGGAGCCAACGCCGATGCCGAACACCACAAGCCACAGCACGGGTTGGAAGAAGCTGCTGGCGATGCGGGTTCTGTCGCGCAAGTACCGTTTGACTTCGCGAAGCCACAGCGTATAAAACCCTCTAAGCTCAGTCATCGTATTTTCCTCCTTTGTATCGCCGAGAAGCCATGCGGTTCCCTGCTGGTGTCTGCGCGTATCATTCTACCCGTGTAATGCAAGAAAACATCCTCAAGGTTTGGCGCGCGCAGGGATATTGATTCAACGTGGACGTTGTTTTGGGTTGCCGTTTCCATTATCCTCGGCAGCATGCCTTCGCCGTTTCGCACTGTGATTTCCACTGTTCCGTTGACTAGGCTGGTTTTCTGCAGTCCCATTTTTTCCGTAGCTAACGCGGAAAGTGCGGTTGGATTGTTTGTTTTGACGATTATTACGTCGCCTTCCAGTGTTTCCTTCAGCTTCGTGGGCGTGTCAAGCGCGATGATTTTGCCGTAGTCCATTATGGCTATGCGGTCTGAAAGCCTGTCCGCCTCATCCATGTAATGCGTGGTTAACACTACGGTTATGTCGTGGGTTTCTTTCAGTTCGCGTATGTACCGCCAAACGTGGTCTCTTGTCTGCGGGTCAAGCCCCAACGTGGGCTCATCCAGAAACAGCACTTTGGGGTAGTGAATTAAGCCGCGTGCAAGTTCCAGCCTGCGGCGCATGCCGCCCGAGTAAGTCCGCAAAAGGTCGTCTGCCCTGTCCTGCAGCTCAACCAGCTTAAGCACGTGTTCAATGCGGCTTTCCTGTTCGCTTGCTGGCACCCCGTAGAGGTTGGCGTGCATGTAGAGGTTTTCGCGCCCTGTTAGCCTGTCGTCCACGCTTGGGTCTTGGAAAACTATGCCTATGGACTTTCGCACTTGCGTGGCTTCTCTCACGATGTCGAAACCGTTGACTTTTGCGGTTCCAGAAGTTGGCTTCAGGATGGTACACAGCATGGAGATGATGGTGGTTTTTCCCGCGCCGTTTGGTCCCAGCAAACCGAAAATTTCGCCTGATTCAACCGTGATGTCCAACTTGTCAACTGCCGTAAGCGAATTAAACGCCTTTGTCAGCTGGTTAGTTTCAATAGCATTAGCCATCGAGTTTTCGTCACTGTCAGAAGTTGGGTAAATGAGACACGGATTTATATTTATTTGCGGTTCGCCACCAAAAACATTGATCAGTTAGCGCAGAGACCTCGCAAAAGTGAAAAATACCCCTTCTGCATGCTCTAGGTGAAGTTGACTTGACTATGAAGCTGCGACTTAAGGATGGCAATGAACGCTTCTTCTTGATACTTTGCGTAATGGGCTTATTCGCCATACTAAGCTCAACAATGTCCAAGAACCCTGTTCTGAAGCCCTTCGCCGCAAGCCTCGACACACCTGACGCTTTCGTAGGCTTCGTTGCTTCCATCTCAACAATCCCCGGCATCCTCGTCAGCTTGCCCGCGGCTTCCCTCTCAGACATTTTTGGCAGAAGAAAAGTCCTGTTATTCTCCACCTTCGTCTTTGCATCGGCGCCGTTTCTTTACCTGTTCGTGACTGCTTGGTGGCAGCTGCTGCTCGTCCGCTTTTACCACGGTTTTGCAACTGCCGTTTTCGTTCCAGTTACCGAAGCCACCCTCGCGGAGCAGTTTCCCGCAAAACGGGGAGAGCGAATTTCGCTTTTTTCCTCAGCTACGGCAGTTGGCAGAGCCGCTGCCCCATTTTTAGGCGGGTATCTTTTGTTCTTGACTGATTACAGTTTTTATACGCTGTATTTAGCCGTGGGCATAGCGGGCGTTACTGCGTTTGCCATAACTTTGTTGTTTCTGTCTGAAAGAAGAAATGCTGCTGTTGCGCCCGTTGCCGCCAAGGCTGCCACGCGCCAAGTGTTCCGCGGGTGGTTACATCTTGCCAAGAACCGCGGCGTTCTACTCGTTAGTCTTGTTCAGGCAAGCCAGTACTACGTGTTTGGTGCGGCGGAGTTCTTTCTGGTAGGCTATCTTACTGAAGTTGTGGGTTTGGACGCATTTTCCATCGGCGTAATCATGGGCAGCCAAATTGTGGCGCTTATCGTGGCGCGACCGTTCATGGGCAGGGTTTCAGACAAAACTGGCAGGCGCATCCCCATAATCGCTGGTTCAGTTGCCAGTTGCTTGCTGTTGCTGGCGGTTCCGTTTACTGTGCACTTTCCATTGCTGCTGCTTCTATCCATAGGCTATGGCGTTGGTTTTGCAGCGGTGATTTCTTCAACGTCGCCGCTTATTAGCGAAATAGTGCCTTCCAGCTTAATTGGTGCGTCTATGGGTTTCCTCAGCACCATGATGGATGTTGGGCAGACGCTTGGTCCCATAGTGAGCGGTGTGATTCTTGCCTCTAATTTGCAGTATGTTGGGCTTTTTGCTTCGCTGAGCGTAATCTTGGTTGTGTCTGGCTCCATCTTTGCCTTTTTCAAAACTGCAAAAGCGTGAGCGCGCGTGCTGTCTGCTGCAATCGCAACTTCCTTATATCGACGCAACATTATAAACTGAATTAGCAGGAAGCAAGACAATGTTTGTTCACACGAGCATCCGCACAAGCAACATGGAACGGTCAATAAACTTTTACACCAAGCTGTTGGGGCTTAAGCTTGTGAGTCGGCGGGAGATACCGCAGAACAAGGCTGAAATAGCTTTTCTTCGAGACCCCGAAGCGAAAGGCTCCACGCTTGAGTTAACTTTCTACCGTAACCAGAAAAACTTCAGCCAACCCGACTATGAAGACCGAGTTTTTGACCACATAGCCTTTGAAGTCAAAGACATGGCTGAGACGATTGCTGCAATGCACGAGGCTAACGTTACGATAACCGATGAACCGTTTAGGCTTGGCGCGTTTGGCTCGCTGATTGCTTTTGTCGAAGACCCTGACGGCACGCTGATTGAACTAATTCAGAAAGCGTGAACCTTGCTTTTTGCGGCGGTAGTTGCATTAGGCTTAAATATTGATCGTTTTCCTATTTTGAACGTGGTGTAAAGCGACATGGACAGTGTGCACGCGGTTGAGTTGAAGGGCGTTGTGAAACGTTACAACGAGATTTTAGCCGTGAACAATTTTGATTTAAACATAAAAAAAGGTGAAGTCTTCGGTTTGCTGGGACCAAACGGCTCTGGCAAATCCACTACCATGAAGATGCTTCTGGGTTTAGTTCAGCCTGACGCGGGCTCCGTCACCGTGTTAGGCATCGATGTGCATAGAGACCCTGTGGCTGTGAAGCAGCAGATAGGCTACGTTCCCGAGTCTCCGCGCCTCTACGAATTCCTAACCGGAATTGAATACTTGGATTTCGTAGGCGACGTGTACGGGATGCAGGCTACGGAGAAAAAGAGTCGCATCAACGAATACTTGAAGGCTCTCCAGCTGGAAGGCAGAGAAGGCGACATGATAACTGGCTACTCAGAGGGCATGAAGCAGAAAATCGCGTTGATTGCCGCGTTTCTGCACAAGCCTAAACTTTTGATTATGGATGAGCCGTTGAACGCTTTGGACCCGCGGTCGGCGCGGATAGTGAAAGATTTTCTGCAGGAACTGAAAGCGCAAGGCGTAACCACGATAATTTCCACACACGTATTGGAGATCGCTCAGGCTATGTGTGACCGCGTGGGCATCATGTACAAGGGGCAGCTTTTGGCGTTAGGCAACATGAAAGAGTTGCGGCAAATGGCGAAGCTACCTGATTCTGGTTTGGAAGATATTTTCCTGAAGTTAACAGGTACAGGCGACATAAGGGCGGTT
>CAZYUQ010000027.1:0-13501 GCA_964650565.1 uncultured Candidatus Bathyarchaeia archaeon
CGACAGTACCATGCAGACGCCACGTGTAATAATCTAAATTTTGACAGACACCAAGAAGAGTCATACGTAGACTTGCTATCAGAGATCGTAGTTTCAGCTGGAAAAAAATATTTGGCGAACCCAGCAAAAACTCAATTGCCTGACTGGTTGCGAACAATAGATGCCATGCCGAACATCAGAGAAAGACTCAGGAAAGAAGCCATTGAAGCATAACAGAACCAAAATTGTACTTTTCACAGACCTTGACGGAACACTTCTTGATGAGAAATACGATTACCGAAAAATAGCGCCGATAATCAGCCAACTCTTGGCATTGGATGTGGCGATTGTATTTTGCAGCAGCAAAACGAGGGCAGAAATAGAGTTTTACAGAGAAAAAATTGGGATAACTGATCCTTTCATTGCGGAAAATGGCGCAGCAGTATTCATCCCAAAAAACTATTTCCATCTGAACTACTCTTACACAAAGGAGACACGTAGATACTACGTAATTGAACTCAGTATTCCTTATTCGATTGTGAGGAAGAAACTAACAGAAGTGAAAATGAAAACTGCCGCAAATATCGTTGGTTTTGGAGATGTGACCTTAGAAGAAATAGCTAAAGATGCAGCATTAAGTTTGAGCTTGGCGAAATTAGCCAAGAAAAGGGAGTACGATGAGCCTTTCAAGATAGTAGAAGGAAACGAAAAAGAAATTTTGTGCGAAATAAAGAAAGCAAGCCTCAGCTACACCAAAGGCAACAGATACTTCCACGTAGTAGGCGTCGGCGACAAAGGAAAAGCAACGATTATTTTAAGAGACCTATACGCACGGGTATTTGGCAGAATAGCAACTTTTGGCATAGGAGACAGCCCAAATGACTTGGCAATGTTACAAGCTGTTGATACACCATTTCTGGTTAGAAAAACACCCCGCCAAAACGCAAATGCACAGTGGAAAAAACTGTTGAAAATAGTTATCACGCAACGAACAAACACGCTGGAGTAACCGCAACGTTGCTTCAGTAGCGGCACGTGCACAAAAAGTTAATTAGTTCACTTCTTTTCTTTAGGAAGCGGTTAGGGAGCAGTGGGAAGTTGAATGCGATTATCTTTGGCGCGCCAGGCGCGGGTAAAGGCACGTACGCGTCGCGGTTGCAAGCAAAGCTTGGCGTTGACGTGGTTGCCATGGGCGATATTTTCCGAGAAATCATGAAAGAAGACTCTGAGCTGGGCAGGAAGGTTAAGGATTACGTGGAAAATGGTCTGCTTGTGCCTGACGAGGTTGTTGTGGAAGTGCTGAAACAGCGCTTAGACAAGATTCCCAAGGGGAAAGGTTTCATTTTGGACGGTTACCCGCGCACTGTGGAGCAGGCGAAAACTTTGGAGAAAATTGTCAACATCGGCGTTATCATCCTGCTTTTGGTTCCAGACTGGATAATTATCGAGCGGTTGTCCACGCGAAGAATCTGCAAAAAATGCGGCGCAGTCTACAACACGCGGTTTCTTAAGCCTAAGGTTGAAGGCGTCTGCGACAAGTGCGGGGGCGCCTTGTACCAGCGTTCAGACGATAACCCAGAAGTCATAAAGAAGCGAATTCAAGTTTACGAGGCGCAGACCAAGCCGATTCTAGAGTTGTTCAAGGCTAAGCATGTGCCGTTTGTGGAGGCTAACTGTGAAGCGTTGGATACGCCGCCAGAAAAGGTAGTGGAAGTAATCCTATCAGAGTTGAAGAAGCTGAAGCTGGCTTAGATGTCCAGAATGAACTCTATGGTTACGTGGTTTAGGGTTTTGATTATTTCCATGCGGTGATACGTGACTGCTTTCACGGCGACTTTCTGCGCGTGCTTCGCAGAGTTAAATTTTTCACCCCACAAGGTTGCCGTGAGCTTAAAGCCGTCAGCGGTCTCCTCTAACTGTGAGATTTTGAATTTTGAGTAAAGCATGCCGTTAACTTCCGCTTTTACCAGCAACGCTTCCAGCCAACTGTAAAGCAACGCGTACTCGTCTTCAGCCTCCACAGCCAGCGAATCCTCTGCAGTCGCCGCGACTTTCGTGGTGTCAGTCATAACCTCAAACATTGCGAGCGCAGCGTTTTCAAAAGCTTCAGCTAAATCTGCTCCGTGTGCTGCCACGTAAACGTCAGCGGTGTGCTCCAGAAACTCGAATTTCTCCGTCTTATCCATGGTCACAGCCACATAGGTGGTTTAGAAGTATTTTGGGATTTTCTGGATTGCCGCTGCCGCCAGCTTCGCCGAGTTCTCCGCGTCTTTCAGGCTGATCATGCCTACGGGGCTGTGAATGTAACGCGCTGGAATAGAGATTGTGCCGCTTGGAACACCCTGCCGCGTTAGTGATATGCGCGCTGCATCCGTGGAACCCAGCAAGCCGGTTTCCAGCTGGTAGGCGATTTTGTTTTCTTCAGCCACATCAAAGAGCAAACGCAAGACTTTCGGGTGAGTTATCAAGCCTGAGTCGGACACGGTTAACGTTGGACCCTTGCCCATGGCCACTGTGGTATCAAATTCTCTTACGCCCGGCACGTCGCCCGCTATTGTTACGTCCAACGCTATGCCCACGTCAGGGTCTACGCCGAAAGCCGCTGTCGCCGCGCCTCTTAAGCCCACTTCTTCTTGAACCGTGCCCACAGCGTAAACTGTGCACTCAGTTTTCGCTAGTAGCTTAAGCGTTTCTACCATTGCTGCGCAGCCCGCGCGGTCGTCGAAGGCTTTGCCGATAACTAGGTCCTTGCTGATTCGCGTGTATTTCACGTCGAAGCCTACGATGTCGCCGACTTTGACGCCCATTTTTGCGGCGGCTTCGCGGTTTTCGGCGCCGATGTCGATGAACAGGTCGTCGTATTTCACGATTTTTTTGCGTTCTTCTTCTTTCTGTATGTGCGGTGGTTTCGAGCCTACTATGCCCGGCAAAGCGCCTTTCTCAGTGTACACAGTCACTTTTTGGGCTAGGAGGATGCGGTCGTCGATGCCGCCCATTTTTGCGAACTGCAGGAAGCCCTCTTTGGTGATGGTTTTCACCATTAAGCCGACTTCATCCATGTGCGCGGCAAGCATAACTTTCGGCGCGGTTTTTTTGCCTTTTTTTATGGCTATGACGTTTTCAAGCTTGTCCACGCAGATTTCGTCTACGTGCGGCTTAAGCAGTTTAATCAGTAAGCTTCTGACTTCTTCTTCTCTGCCTGCTACACCGCAGGCGTTCGAAAGTTTCTCCAAATTCTCAGACAACGACATAAACATTCCTTCCTTTGCGTGTATGCTACAACTCTTAGAGACAAATTATTAAACGGTTACGGTAATCCCCTCACAGATTTATTGAACCACAACTCAATAACGATTGAAAGGAAGCTTCACCAACAATGTGTTCGCAAGCCTTCTGAGACTGCAGAGATTAAACGAATACAATGCTAACGAACTCCAGCAGTAACCTCGCCCATCTTAGATTTTGATAGTCTCAAATAGATCAAATATGCGGGAATTATGTTGATTAACGCCTGTACCACATTAAAGAGCGCTATTGGAACAAGCAAACCTACCACAACAGGCTCGGGCATCTTATAGAACAACTGCAGTAAAAAGTAGTTTGCCACCGTCATAACAGCCACCCGCGATGTGATGGCAAGAATTGATTTCCAAACTACACTTTTTTTCAACAAAACAAAACCCAGCAACGTCGCCAACTCCGCAACTAACTTGAAGATTCCGCCAGGAACATTGCCTCTCAAAAAAATTATCGAACAACCTATGAGGCTAGTGTATACGCCAGCGACAGGACCGTAAAACAAGAGGCAAGTCATCATAGGTATCCCTGTGAGATCCCAAGAGATTCGAGGATAAAGTGGAAACGGAATGTCAAAAGGTGGACCAGGAATAATTTCCCACAAAGCCGCCAGCGCACCAAGAAGGCTTGCCGCCGCAACTTCTCGCGCCTTAATCTTTCGGAAAACTGAATTTGACATATTCCGAAATAATATGAAACAGATATAACACTTTCGCAAAGTCCTTCGAACCTTGTCGCAAGTGCTCATTTTAGCAAACGCAATTCAGCTATCTTTCATTTGCGAACAAAATGGAATATCCAGATGGAATCGCAATGTGTAATAAGAAATGCTGCGTCGTGATGCAGTGAACGGGTATAATGATAACTTTTAAAAGTACATATCATACTACCAGTTAGGGAGTGTATGAGAAATGACAGAGAAACAATTTAAAAAAATTGGAATTTTCAAGTGCGGTAACATCGGAACATCACCATTGCTTGAGCTTCTCCTTGATGAATTAGCTGACCGTAAAGACATAAAGGTCAGAACAGTTACCACAGGTTCAAAAATGGGCGTTGACGACGTCGAAGAAGCTTTACCGAAAATCTTTGAGTTGAATCCAGACTTTCTAATCTTAACATCGCCTAATACGGCATTACCCGGACCCGCGAAAGTTAGGGAGAAAATATCTAGCAGCGGCTTGCCTGGATTGGTTATTACAGATGCACCTGGAAAACGCGTCAAGGCAGAGCTTGAAAAGCAAGGTTTGGGTTACATAATCGTTACTGGTGACCCCATGATTGGGGCAAGGAAAGAGTTTTTAGACCCTACTGAGATGGCGATTTTTAACTCAAACATCAGTAAGGTGCTTGCGATTACTGGCGTTTACAAAATTGTTTTCCAAGAAATTGACAAAATAATCGATTGTCTTGAAACAGGGCCAACACTGCCCAAATTGGTACTGGATCTGAACGCGATTAGAGACAACTCTGACCTGAAGAATCCCTATGCAAAAGCGAAAGCGATGGCAGCTTACGCGCTAAGTGAAAAAGTGGCTGAAGTGGACGTTCAAGCGTGTTTCATGGAGAAAGAAAAAGAGAAATATATTCCTCTCGTAGCTTGTGCGCATGAAATAGCTCAAGCGGCTGCTAGACTAGCTGAGGAAGCGCGCGAGATTGAAAAATATGGTGACACTGTGGTGAGGAGACCTCACGCGAAGAGTGGAAAGTCCAAGATTAAAACTGAATTGATGCTCCCGCCGACTTTTGATGAGGAATTTTCTGGAAAATGTGACCTGTAAAAACCCCTTTTGTATATACCTTATATATTTACATGTAAGGTATTTCGACTAAGTATATTTTTCCGCGCATACTATGGGAAGCAGAGGTAATGGTGCTTCACAGAAGTAAATTCAATGAAAAAGCTGCACGCTCCATTTTTTCCAAAAAGAAAAGAGTGCCCACTTTTCAGGATGCTCTGAACTACGTTTTTGTAGGAATCGCAACTGCCCCTCTTTTTTTCTTGGTAAGTTTGCTCAACAGACTCAGTGAAAACGCCCCTTCTTCGACGGCTTTGGTTTTTATGAAGCCAGCTTTTTCGGCATTTGAGAACAGTTCTTCGCCTTTTTCTGTGCGAATAATAGTAAATGTCCAGCCGTCTAATCCTAAACCGCCCACGGAGATATCTGACAGCTCAGAGCTGAAATCATCACAGACGCCACAGCTTTTCCGCGCGTACTGTTTAACATCGGCAAGAGGAATTGCTGTAACCCCTGAATCTGTGGTAACCAACATTTTTCCTTTGATGTTCATTTTCCTGATATCACCCAACTTGATGCCCAGTTTTCCGCGGATATGTTCTTCCATTAATCCTTCGTACACGAAGCATTCCGAGCACATGAGTCCGATCAAAAATTTCAGAGGGGCAGTGAGTCTCTTTAAACCAGCCATTTGAATGTTTCTGATAGCGTGAATTTGGCAGGGCGTCCCAACAAAAGCGGCGTTAGCCTTCTTCTGTTTAAGGACTTCCGTTAAAGCAAGGATATTCGGCGAGCAGGAATATTTCGTGCCCGCTGTGTCTAAAAGTTCTTGGGCAGTTGTAGCTAATTTGGGAATGGGATAAAAGGGCTTTTCTGGATCTATTCCAGCAACGAGTGCGCTGTCGATTAATCCTTTTTCTAAGGCGAATAGTAGAAGTGCAGTGGCGACGCCTCCGTCTTGTTTAACCTTGGTTATTCTATCGTCTGTTGCTTGGGCTATGACAAGTCTGCGATAAACCCCGAACTCTTCGTCAGGTCTTCTCTCTTGACCGAATACAAATTTCTCCGCTTTTGCCAACTCCCACTCGTATCTGGGACAGACCTGAGCGCATATTCCGCAGATTTTGCACTCTTTTATCAAGTTCGGTTTATCCTTGGCGTATTCTAAACAGCCGAAGGGACAGACCACGACGCATGCGCCGCAGCCAGCGCATTTTCCAGATTCAATAACTTTTGTCGCTAAGGACTCTTCAAAGCTGATTTTTTTGGAGCTCATACCACTAACATACCTCGTTCGATATATAAAGTATATACAAAGTTGAGGTGAACGGCAAAACTTTGCAGACGGGTCATCTGAAAAGCGTGCTCATTCTTCTGCAAGCTTCTATTCGCTCTCGCGGCTGAGTTAACGCAATCCACATAGTTTTCCCCGTGCTCTCCGAAGCCTACACCCGGCGTCACCACCACGCCCACGCTGAGCAGCTTACTCGCGAACTCCATGGAACTGGACTTGCAGTTCAGCCAAACGTAGAAAGTGGCCTTCGGCTTTTCACAAGTAAAACCCATTGAACACAAGCGGTTAATCCTCCCGCCCCATCAACGTGGCGGCTGCGCTTGTCAGAGTTAGAGCAGTACCAGAATTGGTCTTAGTCACAGCTGCAAGTTCTACTCCAACCATTAATAAGCCAATTAGTACAAAGACTAGTGTTAGCGCTTAAGACCTTTCTCCTCATAAGGACTCAACCTCATGTCTACGTTTTTTGAAGTAAACCAGCGCCACGGCACCCACAGCTACGGTAGCTACAGTTGTGGTGACGGCTACTGGTGCGACAGGGAACGGTTCAGGAGCATTCACGTTGAAGAATATGGTTTCGGAGGATGCTGTGACTCCTTGTGTTGTGTTTCCGTAAACCGTTAGGCTGTGTGCGCCTTGTGATAAACCAGTTAGCGTGTCGTTTCCAGTTGCTGTAACGTTCGGTTGGGAATCGAGGCTGTAACCTAACCAGTAGGTGGGTTGAGAAGTGATTATGTTGAGTGGAATGTTTATTGTGCTGTAAGTGATGTTTTCAGGAGAGAGAACTGTTATGCGCAATTCATCACTTGCCGGCGGCTGGTTCGGTGAGGATTGAGGAAGCCATTCTGCAAAGTCAACCGTTATGCCGGTAGCCTCAAAGGGTGTTGTGAGCGGGTAGCGGTCTGTGAAATTCTCGTAGACATTGTAGGGTGTTTCACCTACGCCGTCGCCATTGGCGTCGGAGCCAGTGTAATCATCCCAGTAGTTGCCTTCTTCGCCGTTGTCCCATGTGTTGTTCTCTGAGTAGTACGAGTTGTTCTGGAAAGCCCACCAGTACAACTCGTGATGCTCGTAAGCTGGCTCTGCATTGCCCCGAAAGTTGTTGTGGTAGAAACTGTTGTCGTCCGAGGCAATCAAGTAAACAGCATACTGAGTGGAACCGGAAATATCGTTTCCCAGAAAAGTGTTGTAGTACACGCCGCTGAGGTAAATTGCGTTTTTGCAGTTGACTAAAGCATTTTTGAATACAATATTGTCTTTTGCGCCGTTTCTTAAGGCGACGCCGTTTTCCGTGCAGGTAACGTGGTTATCATAGATGTAGTTGAATTGTGGTGTCGTTTGGTAATCCGTTGTTGATTCGACTTTGATTCCAGCTTGCCCCGTTGAGGAGATGGTGTTTCCGTAGACTTTGTTGTATGAGCCGGTAATGGTGACGCCGTGGCTGCCTGTTGCTTTGATTGAGTTGTCCGTGATTGTGTTGTTGTTGGAGCCTAATAACGTAACTGCGGCGCTGTCGTATGAAACTGAAGAGCCGCTGTCTGTGAGTTGATTGCTAGTTATGGTGTTGCTGTGCGATTCTCTCAGGGTGATTTTGCCTTTGCAGTTGGTTATCCTCGTGTTGCTTGTCCCGAAAAGCTCCATCGTCATTCTCAAGTTCACGGGTGCCTCGACGTTTTTGATTGTCATGTTGCTACAGTCTGTCAGGAATACTTGTGCAGCGCCGTCTATGACTTGGTTGGCTTGCCGTTCCAAGTAAACAAGGGGTTTACTGTTGAGGGTGTTTCCAGAGAAGGAGTTCATGAAACAAGGTTCAAACACGATGAGTCCCCCGTCAACAAAGGCGTTGTTGGTGAATACGGTGTTGTTGGCCTGGAAGTTGACGCCGTACATGCTGTTTTTTGAGACAATCCTGTTGCCGGAGACCACGCCGTTGTTCGTGTTGAGGTTGATTCCCCAGTATTTCGTCTCCAGATAATTATCGAGGATGCAATTGTTAGACGCGGTTGAATTGGTCTCAAAATCTGTGGCGCGCAGTTCAATGCCTGTTCCAAAGTTGACGATTCGCGTGTTCTTTATGGTCACGTCTTTTCTGCCATACGCGGTTATTGCGATGCCCTCTCCTGTGCCTTGGATTGTTTTTCCTGCGCCGTCAAAAACAACGTTGTCCTTCTCGATTGAGATAAAAACGTATCCGCTGTCAACGCTGCCGCTTATGTCACTGGTCAGAGAGTAGACATTGCCTGCTTGACTTATCTTGTCGGTTCCTTCCACTGTGCCATCAGGAGTTATCCTGATTTCGCCCTCTCCCATCATCGTGGCGGCTGCGCTTGTCAGAGTCAGCGCACCAGTAGAATTGGGTTTAGTTACAACTGCAAGTTCCATTCCAACCACTAATAAGCCAAGCAGCACCAAGACGAGCGTTAACGCTAATGCCCTTCTTCTCATGATGGCGCAACCTCATGTCTACGTTTTTTGAAGTAAACCAGACTAATTATTCCTATAATGACTGCTGAGCCAGTGATAACGGCTGCAATTGTTAGTGCTGAAGCCCCAGAAGTATCTGTAGTTGCTGCAGTGGAGATGTCAACCTGTTGGCTAAGCGGGTAATGGTCAACGTTGTCTTTGTCAATTACGTAGGTTCCTTGACCATTGTAGTCGCTCCAGTAGTTTCCAACAGTATCATTATCCCACGATACGATGTCTGTTCCGTTTCCGATGGCGTAAGCAATCGGAACCGTGATGTTGTATGGGCAAGCAGTTTGTATAAGGGCGTTGTGGCTGTTGTCCAAGTTGTTTCGGTAGACTTTGTTGTCTGTCCCAATGCCAATGCCTTCAGAGTTGTTTGTTAGAATGAAGTTGAATAACTCGACTCCCACGCTGTTGCCTTTGATGTTGTTATCATGAAC
Organism: uncultured Candidatus Bathyarchaeia archaeon; assembly: GCA_964650565.1. Taxonomy (GTDB): domain Archaea; phylum Thermoproteota; class Bathyarchaeia; order Bathyarchaeales; family Bathycorpusculaceae; genus JAOZHU01. The sequence continues at coordinate 9,216 of CAZYUQ010000027.1, forward strand.
CGAAGAATTGCTGCAGCCTTCGCCAAACTGGGCGCCATACCCATTATTGTTGGTTATGTTGTTTGCGTAAATTTCAAAGTTGCCACGCCATCTTAGCATAATACCGCCTTGGTATTCTTTGATAGTTCCTTGATTCCCGTTATCTGAAATGTTGTTATTGCTTACAGTAACTTTTTCGCATGAATCTATAACTATCCCTGCCCAACCATTTTCGGTTATGTTGTTTTCAAAGATGCTAGTCTGTGAAGTGGATAAATAAACGCCGTACTCCCTGTTGTTTGAGATGCGGTTGTTTGAAATGGTGAGGTCTTTTCCGTCATATGTGCTAATGCCATCAGTGTTGTTCACTATGTTGTTTCCAGTGATTACGCAACCAGTTGGCTGAATATCGGAGCCTACAGTTTCCACTCTTATTCCGCCAAGAGAGCCGTTGGTTATTGTGAAACCCGAAACCGTAACATCGTCAGCAGAAATTTGGATAACGTACGGAGGCGAGTATCGAATGTTGTTTATCCCTACAAGAATGGTGTTTCCCGAGTCTTCTCCAACCAATGACAAGGGCTTGTCAACTGTTATATGTTGTTCAGTGTAAACGCCAGTTCTTACAAAAATCGTTTGTCCTGCAACGGCGTTGTCAACTGCCTCCTGAATAGTGGAAAAATCGTCAGGAACAACAATGGTTATTGAACTTGACTTAACAGACTGAACGCCAATCAATAAAGAGGCAAAAAGCGCTAGGATACAGATTAGGGCTAACGTGGTTCCCTTCACGAAGGATTAGCCTCCCGTTTGCGTTTCTTGAAATAAACCAGCAACCCAGCGCACACAACAACCGCGGCGACCAACGCAGCAGCGACAAAGGCAGTTGGGAAAGGCTCGGTTGGACTTGGCGAAGGCGTTGGTGCATCAGAAATGGTTAATGTTTGTGCGCTGCTCCAACCGCTTCTTTCACCCTCAAATACATAGGGCAACACTTGCCCCCCAATAAATTCCCAAGACCTTGTCCGATACCCAATCATTGCCTCTACTTGAAAATCCACTTGCCCACTTGTAGGAAGTACACCAACTTTCGTACTCGGAGCCAGCGGGTAGTCCTCGCTTGGATAGTAAGCAATTTCCCCTAAAACGTAAGATAACACTGTATAATCAGAATTAGACTGATAGGGATAGCCATCTTCAGCGTCGTAAAGGTCAGTCCAATTTTCACCATCAGTGCTTATGCGAACGTTATAAACAAATGAATAATGGTTAGTATTGTTTTTATCAAAGGGTTGATTCTTAATCGTCAATTCTATAGTTGTCTTGTTTTCTTCTGGAAAGGAATGAATGAGCTTTACAGTGAACTCTGGAACTGCTGGCTTAGGAATAAAAGGAGTTGGAGTGGGAATGGAGGGAGTAGGAGTTGGCGTAGGACTTAAAGCTGGACTCGAAGAAGGGGTCACCGGAGGAGGAGTTGGAGTGGTACTCTGCGCTGATGCATAATCAGACCTAACCATCATCAAGCTTGATAATGCCAAGACAAGAACAAGCACTAACGTGAAGCGTTTGTTCATGCTTATCCCATAAACACTGGGTTGTTTTCGTGATTAAAGCCTTCTTGTAAAGGTTTCTTGACTAAACCTTAGTCAAGATTTCTTGACTATCACCATATTTGGAGCCTATTAGAAACTCATTGCAGAAACCTATAGGGGGTCTATCCCGCACTGCAAAAAACGTAGGAGGTAGGATCGCTATTGGCGCTTTTTCAAGCCATTAACATCTTTACAACTAAAAACAGACTAAAGTGTTCCATGTTAGACGACGCGGGCGATTCTGTCGCAAGCTTCCTCTATGCGCTCTTTCGGCTGAGTCAACGCAACACGCACATAATTTTCGCCATGTTCTCCGAAGCCAATGCCCGGCGTCACCACCACGCCCACGCTGAGCAGTTTGCTTGCGAACTCCATGGAACTGGACTTGCAGTTCAGCCAAACGTAGAAAGTGGCTTTCGGCTTTTCACACTCGAAACCCGTTGCCCGCAAACGGTCAACCAGCAAATCACGCCTTTCTGCGTATACACTGTTATTTTTCCTCAAGAAGTCAGGCTGCTCACTGCCCGTGTAGCTTGCTAAAGCCTTAGCGGCTCCTTTCTGAATGAAAACAGGCGGACCTGAATCAACCTGCGACTTAACCTTCGTAAGCCCACTGATTAGCTGCTTGTTGCCAACAGCAAACGCTATGCGGTCCCCCGTCATGTTAAACGTCTTGGAGCACGAGTTGAACTCCACAGCCACATCCATGGCGCCATCAACTTCCAGTATGCTGGGCGCTTTGTACCCGCCGAAAGTGGTCTCCGAATACGCGTTATCATAACAGAGAATAATGTTGTTGTCTCTTGCAAACTCTACTGCTTCCTTGAGAAAGCGCTTGTCAACCGTGGCGCTTGTCGGGTTGTTCGGGTAATTCAGAAACATCATCTTCACTTTTTCAGGGTGCACCGCGTCAAAGTCTGGTTTGAACCCGTTCTCCTGAAGCAGCGGCATAGCCACGGGAATGCCGTCGTTAAGTATTGCGGCGCCGTTGTTGTAAACTGGATAGCTCGGGTCAGGCACAAGCACGTGGTCGCCTGCATTCACAAAAGCCCGTGCAATGTTAGCTAAGCCTTCTTTGGAGCCCATGAGCGCGATAACTTCGTCTGGAGTTACATCCACGTGGAACCGCTTCTTGTACCACTCTGCCACTGCCTGCCGAAAGTCGTGTTCGCCGTGGCTGAAGGAATAATTATGATTCTTCAAATCCGCAACTTCCTTTTTGAGGGCAGCAACAACAAAAGGCGGCGGCGGAAGATCAGGGTCACCTATGCTTAAAGAAATCAAATCAACGCCCTGAGCCTTTTTTTCCTTCATAACTTTCTCGATTTCAGCGAACAAGTACGGCGGAAGCCTTTTCACTCTATCAGCAAACTCGGCGTTCATACGTATTCCACATCCTCAAAACAGTTTCCCCTCATAAACCTTCTCAGCCGCACCATTCAGGAACAGACGCTTGGCATATTCCACTTCCAAATCGCCTCCAAGCAAGTGAACCTTCACCTTGCTGTCAGTCTTCCCCAGCAGATTCCCAGCGGCTACGGTTGCGCAGGCACCAGTGCCACACGCCAAAGTTTCGCCGCAGCCACGTTCCCACACGCGAAGCCTCAACTCACTCCTGCTCACGACTTGGGCAAACTCTACGTTTGTTCTTTTTGGGAAGAGCTTGTGATTTTCAATTTTCGGACCAAGCTGCTGCACTGGAAAATCATCCACGCGGTCAACGAAGATGACGCAGTGCGGGTTACCCACTGAAAGGCAAGTAGCCTTGTACTGTTCGCCGTTAACCTGCAAAGTCTCGTTCACGAATTTGCCCGTGCCAGTCATTGGGATTTTGCTTCTTTCCAGAGTTGGCGTGCCCATGTCAACTTTAACGGATGTAACGGCGTTGTCTTTCACGGTTAGCCATAGCCGTTTTATGCCTGCTAACGTTTCCACGGTTAACTCTGGTTTCTTTGCGATTTTGTTTTCGTAGCAGTATTTTGCGAAGCAGCGTATGCCGTTGCCGCACATTTCCGCCTCGCTTCCGTCAGCGTTGAAAATCCGCATCTTCACATCCGCCACTGAGGAGTTGCCAACGAGAAGCAGTCCGTCTGCGCCAACAGAGAACCGTCTTTCGCAGAGTTTCCGCGCTAAACCAGCCGCTTCAGTTTCAGCTATTCGCAGGTTCCTGCTATCAATTACCACGTAGTCGTTGCCTAAGCCATGCATCTTCCAAAACTTCACTGCAACCACTCTGCCTCACGTTGACCCGCCAGTAAATCCTCAAACGATTCCCGCTCCCTAACCAGAGTGCACTTGCCGTCTTTCACCAAGACTTCTGCAGCGCGTGGTCTCGCGTTGTACTGTGAGCTCATGGCGAAGCCGTATGCGCCAGCGTTCAGCACCGCCAGCAAATCGCCTTCTGCAATCTTGGGCAAGCGCCTGTCCCGCGCCAACGCGTCACCTGACTCGCAAATCGGACCCACAACATCAACCACTTCTTCTTCCGCGTAGCCCAGCTTGTTTGCAACTACGATGGGGTGATAAGACCCGTACATTGTAGGTCTGACCAGCGTGTTAAAGCCGGCGTCCACGCCGACGAACTTTTTGAAAGGCGTAGTTTTCACCGTATTCACAGCGGTTAAGAGAACGGCAGCGTCGCAAACCAAGTATCTGCCGGGTTCCACGCAGAAAAACGGCGTGCCCAGCCTGTACTCATTGATTCTGTGTTTGAAC
>CAZYUQ010000028.1:0-13325 GCA_964650565.1 uncultured Candidatus Bathyarchaeia archaeon
CTCTTCAGTCTCTTACCTGTACGTCTTGGAGGCATTGAAGATGCTGGGTCTGCAAGAGAAGGTCAGAATCCTAAAGCTTGGCACCACGTATCCGCTACCAAAGAACACAATCAGCAGTTTCATTAAAGGCTTGAAAAAAGCGATTATTGTCGAGGAGCTTTCCCCTTATCTGGAAAAGGAAGTTTCCGCTATAGCGAAGGATGCTAATCCATCTGTGATTATTTTCGGCAAGAACTCTGGTATTTTCTCGGAAGCGTGGGAATACAACCCGAATATCGTTGCCAAAGGCATTGCTTCAGCCATTGGCATGGCGTACGTTGACTACGAGGCGATTATACAAGACGCAGCGAAGCTTAAGGTGGCTATTCCTGATAGGTATCCGACTTTCTGCGCAGGCTGTCCCCACAGAGCTACGTTTGTTGCGCTTAACCACGCGCTTAGGATTCAGGTGGCTAAGGGGCAGGAGCACTATTTCGCGAACGATATTGGCTGTTATTCGATGTGGATTTTTCCACCGATATCGCGCTCTGACAGTTCCTTGTGCATGGGCGCCTCAGTGGGTGTTGCGAATGGTTTGTCGAATGTACTTGAGGAGCGCGTTGTCGCTGTAGTTGGTGACTCGACTTTTTATCACGCTGCAATACCTGCGCTTATCAACGCGGTTCACAACGGGAACAAGTTTACTTTGCTGATTTTGGATAATTCGGTAACTGCCATGACTGGTCAACAGTCGAATCCGTCAACTGAGTTCACAGCGGGCTGGCGGCAAGGCAAGAAAGTGTCCATAGAAAACATTTGCAGGGCTATCGGTGTGGAACTCGTGGAGATAGTTGACTCGTATGATGTTAAAAACAACGTTGAAGTTTTCAGAAAGGCGTTGGAGTTTGATGGGCTTTCAGTGGTGATTTCTCGGCGGGAATGCGCGCTTTACGGCGACAGGAACAAGAGGCGAAGAGGCGAGCCTATTGTGCCCTTCTACGTTGATAAGAACCTGTGCAAGAAACCTTACGTGTGCCTGAGAGCCTTCTATTGTCCCGCGTACGAAATAGATGAGGACCAGCAGCCGCACATATCACCAGACATCTGCGATGGCTGTTCTGTCTGTTCTAAACTATGTCCCTTCCAGTCAATAAAGAGGACAGAGGTGAAAACTTGAGCCGCAACATATTCCTGTGTGGAGTCGGAGGACAAGGACTCGTACTGATGACCAGCGTGATAGGCAACGCGTGCGCTAAAAGCGGTAAAAAAGTCATAACTGGCGAAATGTATGGTCTCTCTCAGAGAAGCGGCGCCGTCTCTGTTCACTTGCGAATAGGCGAAGATGCTTTCTCACCGTTAATCGGCTATGGCGAGGCGGACATACTGGTAGCTCTTGAAGCCATTGAAGCCTTGCGCTACATTGAATACCTCAAAAGAGATGGAGTGGTGTTGATGAACAAGAGGATAATGCACCCGCCAATCGAAACCTCCAAAGTCATAGCCACAAAAGGAGCAAAATACATCACGCTTAATGACGTAGTTTCGACGCTTAAGAATTGGACGCCGAACATCGCGGTAATCGACGCTTTAAAGCTGGCGCGAGAAAGCGGAAACGTCTATACTGAAAATACAGTGTTTCTCGGTTGCCTATCAGCGCTTGAAGTGTTCCCTGTTGAAGAGAACTACCTTAAAGAAAGCCTCTCCGAGGCTGTGCCGAAGAAAACTATAGAGCAGAATTTGAAAGCCTTTGACTTGGGTAAAGAAAACGCTTACAACTCTCTATGCACTCTGGTTCCCTGCCGACAAGGACATTAAATCACCTTTCTAGAAGCGACTACGGATACAAAGCTATTCTAAGGGGCTCAACTTAATCTCAAAAAGATGTGCCCACCTTTTCCCAGTTACAAACAGCCTATCGCCAACCGCGTCATATGCAATGCCATTTAGCACATCATCAACATCTTGTTTTTCTGCGTTTTGGATGCCGCTCATGTCTATCCACCCTTCAACTTGTCCTGTTTGAGGGTTAATTATCGCTATTTTTTCTTCTCTCCATATGTTGGCATAGACTTTCCCCTTAATGTATTCAAGTTCATTGATTCGGGTCACCGGTGCCGTTTCATGCACTTCAACTTGTCCCACCGTCTCGAAGGTTTCTGGGTCTAGAAAATACAAGTTTGCTGTTCCATCGCTCATTATTAGGCGGTTGCCATCATATGTTATTCCCCACCCTTCAGTAGAATAACTAAAATTTCCCAGTAGTTCGAAAGAGTTTTTGTCGTAGACGAAGCCTTCGTTCTCTATCCATGTTAATTGAACTATTTTGTCATCGAAAATCGTGATTCCTTCTCCGAAGTATATATCTGGAAGCGTGTAGAGCTGCAAGGTCTCGCCAGTTTCCAACTTCACGCGGCGAAGTGTGGATTCACCGTAAAGTCCCGTGCCCTCGTACAGTGCACCATTCTGGTATAATAGTCCTTGCGTGAAAGCGCTTTCGTTATGGGGGTATGTGTTAACGATGCTGTACGTGTAGTATGCGGGTTCAACATTTGTTGGCTTCTCGGTCAGGACAACAAACAGGATTATGCTGGCGGTAAGTGCTCCTATGATTAGCAGTAAACTTAGTAGGTGTCGTTTTTTCATGAGTGCTCCCTGTAACTCTTCCCCATTATGGCAACTCTGGTATTTCCATGTGTCGCTTTCTTCCAGTCGTGCTTCCAACCCGAAACTCTTTTACATGCACAAATTAAATGTGTTTGATTAAAAAAGGTGGATGTTTGGTTTGGCTTTTGTAGGCGTCTTATTCAAAGTGGTATGCTTCTTCTCCGTGTTGGCTTATGTCGAGACCTTGGTCTTCTTCTTCAGGGCTTACTCTCAGCGGCGAGAAAACGTTGATTAGCTTCAGCAGTAGGTATGAGCCGAAGAAGGCGAAGGGTATCACAACCGCGACGGCTGCTACTTGAGAGACCAGTTGTCCAGCGTTGCCGTAGAACAACCCGTCCACGTTGTTTACAATTGTTGTTGCGAATAGTCCTGTGGCTATTGAGCCCCATATTCCGCTTACTCCGTGGCAAGCAAAGACATCTAGTGAATCATCTATTCTTGTTCTTCCCGCGCGCCAGTTAGCTACCAAGTTCGAGAGCACTCCAGCGCATAAGCCTATGATTAACGCTGTTGTCACGTTAACGTAGCCTGAAGCAGGCGTTATGGCTACAAGTCCGCAGACTGCGCCGATAGATATGCCGATTGCGGACGGCTTCCCCTTTGTTACCCAGTCTACGACCATCCAGCTTACTGCCGCTGCTGCTGCGGCCAAGTTGGTGACGACAAGCGCCGAGACTGCTAAATCGTTTGCGGCTAGCGCGCTTCCTGCGTTGAAGCCGAACCAGCCGAACCATAATAGTGCTGCGCCGAGGATTACATAGGGTATGTTACTTGGTTTCATCTCGTTTCCGTTGCTTGTTTTTTTGTCTAAGCCTTTCATGTGGTCTTTCCAGTAGATACATCCTTTTCTTCTGCCGATAACCAGCGCGGCGGCTAGCGCGGACATGCCTGCTGCAACGTGGACTACTATTCCGCCTGCGAAGTCGATTGCGCCTAAAGCGTGCAACCAGCCGTCTGGGTTCCAGACCCAGTGGGCTATTGGCGAGTAGATGAACGTTGACCAGAGTACGATGAAAATCAGAAGTGAGCGGAATCTGATTCTTTCTGCGCATGCGCCTATGATCAGTGCTGGTGTGATGGCTGCGAATTTCAGTTGGAATGCAAAGAACAGCAGTTCGGGAATTTCTGGTGCCAATGGGCTGATTGTGTGTATGCCTATGTTGTTTAATCCGAAGAGCGATAAGTCTCCGACTACTCCGTAAACGCTGGGTCCGAAAACGAGGCTGTATCCCCAGAGTGCCCACACCACGCTTACTACAGCGAATATGATCAGGCACTGGACTAGGGTAGAAACGAGGTTTTTTCTTCTCACTAGTCCTGCGTAGAAGAAACCTAAAGCTGGGGTCATTAACATGACCAGGGCAGTTGCGGTTGAAATCCACGATATATCTCCTGCAGTCATTCTTTTTAACCCTCTCTTGACACACGTATTGAATGTTTGTACTTTTCTGTGCATTTAGTCTGTACAAGTATTTAAAAGTATCCGTTTGGCAACTAAACTTATTCAGTTATGAACGTTTGTCTACAAAAACACGTTTTTCCACTCAGGATTTATTAATTCTCTGGCAATTAAGGCTAATTATTCGAAATTCGTTCAAAAACTATTGCCCTGCTCAGTCAAGCTTGAGGCTGGATTCTCGTCCAAAACGCAATCGGGCCCGTTTTTAGCGTTTCAAGGAACCAACGAAACGAAAAAAGAAAGGGGAATTGGGGCATGTTTTATATGGCGTTGCTGTCGCGTTCGCCCGTTCTTATGCGAATTACTTCGTCTATGGTGGATACGAAGATTTTTCCGTCGCCAATAGTGCCTGTAGCAGCAGTTTTCATTATTATTTCCACGACTTTTTTAACATCTTTGTCTTCGACGATTATTTCGATTTTAGTTTTAGGAAGGATATCCGCTCGTATTGTCTTCCCGCTGACTGTTTCGATTAAGCCGCTTTGTTTCCCGCGGCCTTTCACGTCATAGGCTGTTAAACTTGGATATCCCGCCTTTCCCAACGCGACTTTGACGTAGCTGAACATGTCAGGTTTAATTACAGCTTCGATTTTTTTCATGTTGCATCCTCTCTACGAGCTTCCGTTGCTATAGCCATTTTTTGCCGCTCATTTTCATTTTGAGTTTGGCTACTTCCTCTTCGAGATGTTGTACGCGTTTTTTCAAACGCGTCACATCTTCGAAGGCAGTTTCGGATAGTTCTTGCATTTTTTTTTCCTCCAATTTTTTTATCTTATTTTTTTCTTAGGGGAAATCTTTGTCCATCATGTCTTCAGGGTACGCGTATGTCTTGTGATCTGCAATGTCCAACCCGAATAGTTCTGCGTCCTTGTTCGCTCTCAGTAATCCTGCTTTGTTGATTGCCCAGAATAGCGCGAAGCCAGTTAAAGATGCCCACGCTATTATTGAAAGTCCTCCTACCGCTTGGATTCCGATTTGGCTGACGTATGCCTCGATTGTTGATGCCGCGTACAACGGATGTCCGCCTAGGAACGTTGCACCGAATAGTCCTGTGGCAATGAGACCCCAGAAGCCGCATGCCGCGTGTACTGGAACGCAAACTGCTGGGTCGTCGATGTGTAGTTTCATCTCTAAGAGTCCTTGGACGAAAGTCATTATCAAGCCCGCGATTACGCCTGTTAAGAAGGCGAACAGTGGGTGCATCATAGATGCGCCTGAGCAGATTGCTACTGCGCCTGCCAATAGGCCTGCCATTGATGTCAAAGCGTGGCCTCTGGATGTTACAGCTGCACCGAAGAGTCCTCCCGCCATGGCCATTGCTGTTGTAACTGCTACCCATGCGAGTTCAACGTTGATTGTTTGTGCATCGTTTGCTACGCTTGAGCCTACGTTGAATCCGAACCAGCCGAATACTAGTAGCCATGCGCCGATCGTTGACAGCGGCAAACTATGACCAAAGAAGGCTCGCGGCTCCTTTTTCTTGCCACCGAATTTTCCCAGCCTCGGTCCAATAATGATGGCTGCCATCAAAGCGAACATGCCGCCTGTTAAGTGGACAACACCTGAACCCGCGTAGTCTATGAAGCCAATTTGGGAGAGCCATCCACCGCCCCACACCCAATGTTCAATTACTGGATATAGGAAGCCGACAACTGTCGCGGAGGCAATCACCCAGCCCCAAAGTTTATCGCGTTCTGCTGTTGCGCCAGGAATTATTGCTACAGCGGTTATAGCGAACATTGCCATTTTGAACCATAGCGCCAAATCTCCGTATCCAAAAGGACTTGGAGGTATGCCGTAAGCTCCAGTTGCGGATAGCGCTGCAGGCAGCGGGTTTGCAACGGTTGGCAACACTTCAGGTAAACCAATGACCGGGTTGGTAGTGTAGTAGGCTAGTGGAAAGCCTATTAGGAAGTACATAACGAAAGCAAGTGTCCAGCCTATGTTCAGCATAATGACAGTGTGGGCGACGTTCTTTTTCCTTACTAAGCCAGCGTAGAGAAGGGCGAAGCCTGCAGTGGCCATTATGAGTATGGCTACTGGTGCCCAGCCGACAGCGAATGTCTGCTGTATAGCTGCAAATGTATCGTCGACAGGAGTTGACATTTACCTCACCTTAGAGTTTGCTTGCGAACCACACTGGTTTCAGCGAGATTGGAATTTCTTCTACTGATAGTCCACCACTTTCGATGTTCAGTTTCAGTATCTGCGGCTTTAATGGGCAGCTTCGTGATTTTCTCAGGATGAAGACTCTAGTCCAGATTACGTCGTGCTTGTGGTAGTCAAGATATATCAGGTGGTCAACGAGGTACTCTGTGATGTTGGGGTCTGTTGGAATGCCTTCTGCCGAAAACACTGTTGTGGCGCCTCGCTTTTTGACTTCCAGCAAGAGCTTCATGAAGACTTCTCTGAAATCAGTTGGGTCAACGAGTCTTCGTTCTAGTGATGACAGCGAGTCCATGACTATTCTGGTGGCGCCTGGTTGCGCGTCTAATCCCTTCATCAGGATGTCTACTGCTTCTTCTTTGTTGATTAGTGCGTAGTCGCTAGCGTATGTTGCGCCTATGGACAGGTCCACTATGGCTACTTGCTCGTTCTGAATCATTGCCGGGAAGTCGCTCCAAAGCTCTCTTCCAGTTCTCATAATCGTTTGTGGTGTTTCTTCAGTGCTGATGTATACACATTTTTCGCCTTTCTCTGCTCCCTTGTGTATAAATTGAAGGCATAGGATTGTTTTTCCTGTGCCCGGCTCGCCTCTTACGAGGATAGCGTCGCCTTTAGGTAAGCCTGGAATGAAGTCTGTTAGTCCTTCGATGCCCATATCGATCCATTCGATCTTTCTTTCTCTTTGCAATTCTTCTAGCGTAAGCGCTGTTGGTTTTTTCATGTTTGTGCACCTTTTTCTTTTTTTACTGCTTAAATGCAGACAGTCCAATATAAAGGTAGTTAAGATTTGTTCATAATTTTTGTGAAAAACTGAAAAAACTTGCAGAATACTATGTAAAACCTGATCGTGTATCCGTTAACTAGGGCTTAACCGTGACATTCAGCTTAGCCAAGTTTTCCTTAATCTCCGCTTTCACACCTATGGCTGAGAAAAATTCTTCAATAAGAATTTTAACAAATTTCTTCGGTGCCTCTAATCCCAAGATCAGAGTGAAGTCTTTTTCCGAGTTTTTCGTCATCCTGAAAAAGTTGCATGTTTCAAGTCGCGTTAAGACATCCTCTGCGTTATGCACTTTGCTTTTTAGTTGTTCTCTGTGAGATTGTGCCACTGCTCTGTGGTCCTCCCAGAACTTTTCTTGCTCAGGCGATGATTCGATGAGGTTCAGGAAAAGAAGCCAATGGTCCACATCCACAATAACGTGTTCACCACTAAGCAGCAAGTCCATGTAGGCATAGGCTTTCTTTCTAACAGTTGGGTCCAACATGACTTTGTTTTCATTATAAAACCGCAAGGCTCGCCTCATGATTTCGCTCTGAGAAAGTTCAGTCTCACGGCTGATTTTTTCCAGCAAGTTGGCAGTAGCCGGGTCAAAGGCAACGGTTATTCTTGTTGGGGCCATAACTAGTTGCTCCTTAGCAAAATACTACACTAGTGTTTATGTTTTTTCTTTCGTTTAAGTTTATAGTTTGATTCGGAAGTCTTCTTTGATTACGCTAAGGGCGACGTTCGTGACCGTTCTTCTAACATGAGGTATTGTCAGAAGATGTTTTATGAAGGTGTTCAAGCCCGCTCCATCTTTGAATTTGGTGATCACTACGGCGTTATAATCGCCTGTTACGTCATAAACAGCAATAACATTGGGTAGGTTGGCAATTTTGTCTTCAACATCTTGCAGGTGTCCGCCTTCGACTTGAATCAGCACTATGGCTGTTAAACTATAGCCTACTTTGGAGGGGTCTACCTTTACGGTATAGCTTTTGAGTATACCGTTTTTCTCCAAGTTTTTGACGTGATTGAACGCGGTACCCGCAGATATCCCTAGTTTATTCGCTATTTTGTTAAAACTCAACCGGCAATCTTCTTGGAGTAGATTAATGATTTGTAGATCCACATTATCCATGTTTTTTATTGCGCCGTTTTTCACCTCGAACTCTCCTAAGCACGTGTATCTCACATGTTCTTAAACACACGTTCAATTAATTAGAAGTTATATAAACATTTCTCGATAAAAATAAAACATTTATGCGTATTTTCGCGGATTTAGACCATATAACTAGACAAATGCTCCGCGGGTGCGGCGAGCAAGTGAAGAGCGAACGCCACCACAAAAACTAGAACCAAAGGCGAACAAGCGGTACGCTAGCATGGATATTTCCACAGCGCATTTCAGTTTGTAGCACAAAAGTTATATTGCGTAGCATTGTACAAATTGGGCAAGGGGGATTGAAGAGTGAGGACAAAATTATTTGCAATCTCAATATGTTTCTTTTTATTTTTAACTGTAGTATCTTTGGCACCTGCCTACGGTGCTGATGTTGATGAGGGTGAATGGATCACAAAATACACTGTAAAAGACTCAACCGGCAAGCTTCTCATGGAAGTAGATTCTGAAACAGGTCTCAATGAGACTTACTCACAAATCCTCGCCGGAATGGATGTTACAGTGGAATTCACAATTGACATATTCGCAGGAGGCTCTGGTAGTTTAAGCCTCACAACAAACATGCAGCATTCATCACTTCACACCACATTCTGGGAAGTTGACTCACTGAATTATTCGCTTTCGAACCCCAATTCAAACACTGCAACTTTCGATTGGGTCAAAGGAACCGTCGAAATGACATGCTACGGCAAGATTCCAACAAGCGCAGTGAAAACTGTGCCAGTGAAATATACTCTGGTTCAGTTGTCCATTTCCGGCGGCGATGTTCTGGATCAAATCAAACCCTATGTATACAATGCAGAAATGGGCAACTACGCAAGCCTTCTCCAAGCAAAACAAGAAAAGTTGCAGTCACTTAAGGACAGTGGAGTTTCTGCGGGATACGTTGAACTCTTCGAAAACGTTATTGAACAAGCCCAAGCCGAGTTTGCGGAAGGCTACGTTGACAATGCGGTTGCTCTCTTAAATGCACTAGACGTTTCAGCCGAGCCTGCTTCAGCTGTTATGGAATTGCTTTTCCTGCCAATAATTGTCGTCGTGGCAGTGTTAGCCGCAGTGTTGGGCTTCATGTTCTTAAGAGTCAGGGGCAAAATCAAATACGTGCTGTTAGTTCTTGAAGACCAGATCAAGGATTTAGAGGGATTAACGCTGAGAGCATCAAAACTTGACAGAACTATTGCGTCAAGTCTGGACAGCGTTAAAGATAGACTCAAGAGTCTAGTCGGGATGTGAAAACACGAAGATATATCAAAACAGCGTTCAGCTGATAGGCCTCGGCTCAGCAGGAACCAACATCGTAGAAACTTTCCTGAAAAACAAAAAGACCAAGGAATTACTGGGGAATGAAATTACACGTCTGTCACTGTTAGCAATTGACATAGCCGACCCTGAAATCAGAGCTTTACAGGAAAGCCATGAGCAAATACTGAAGTCAATCATCAAAGCAGGGATACCAAGCGAAAGACTGCGGCTACTGGCGCAATCAGTGAAGTTCCCAACTGCCGAAGCAATGTTTGACTTCATCAACCAAAAATACAACGAATACATAGCAGGCGAAGGCGCCAAACTAAACTTTCACCCATGGCTTAATTCAACAATGGCAATACCGCCCATGGCTGGCGGCGCAGGTAGACGAAGAGCCCTAGCTAAAGCGATATACGCGTTGAACTACTACCAACTTGGCATAATCAGGAGCCTCATAAATTCGTTCAAAGAACAGGCTCTTTCATCAATAATAACGCCAACTGTCATCTTGCTATACGGTTTAGGCGGCGGCACAGGAAGCGGCGTGTTTTTCGATTTCGCTAGGCATCTGCGCAAAGTGTTAGGCTCCGGCGTGCCACTCATAGCTTTTGTCATAGCTCCATGTAGCGGAGACGACCCTCCAGCAAAAGGCTGCTCAGCCTTTACAGCCATGAATGAGCTTTCTCTGTTGTTGAATAAAGATTATAATCAATACGTCGTTAACACGTACGGCGAATGTTATCGGAATCCTTTGAATGCGCTTATCTACTTGCCGCTGTTGCCCGCTTACTCTAAAGTAGGCAACATTGTTGCTGCCCGAAATGAAATGGATGAAATGATTGTGGACATGCTTTATGTTTTAATGGACTTCGATTTAGCTGACCTCCTAGGCGGAATAGGCACAGAGGTTGGGCTCACAGACAATTATGTCCACACTCTTGGCATGTTCAAAGTAGTGTATCCGATGGACGATTACATATCGGCTTTGAAGTTGAACTTCGAAAAACTTCAATTACTGCAAGGTCTCAGACGGGAAAAACTCGAAATCTTGGACAAGATCCATGAAGTAATCAAGGTTAGCGCTGAAGAAGCACGGAACCTCTACAAAAACTACCTCATAAAGACAGGCACCTATTCTGAAGAGCAGTTTGAGGAGAAGCTGAAGTCAACAATTTACAACAATCCACGGCTTGAAGAAGACTTGGAATTGCACGTGAAGGGTATAGAGCTTCAAGCGGAAAATTGGATGAGCGAGCTAATGCGCTATCTGTCAACAATCAAACTGATGCGCAAGACTGGACCAATAGAGGACGCTATAATTAAATTGACGCTTCACAAAGAAGGCTCTAGAAAAGTAGACAACCTAGAAAGCTTGATCACGCGTTTCACGAAAACATACCTTGAGTTCTCCGAAAGGAAAACTGCCATCTTTGAGCGGCTAAAGCAGCTGATTCCTAGCTCTCAGGTCTTCACTGTGAGGCAGAAGAGGATTTTAGAGGATTTCATGAATCTGGTTGAGGTCGCCGACAAGTCTCTCAGCATTCTCAAGTTTTATGATGAAACAAGATATTTCGTTGACGCCCTGATTAGGTACTACGAGGTTCTTCCCGAATCCGAAATTGAACTGAAAGATTTGAGGAATATTCAGTCTGAGTTGGCAACTCTCTACCTCGTAGTGCAGTTAATGCTGAGAACACCGCTTGACGAAGCTAAAATGATTGACGAATACCTTGCCTTTTTGAATGGCATCATCGGACGGTTTATGGATAAAAAGGGCGTTATCGATTGTGAACTGATGCGGGTACAAGAGACAAAGAAAAGGCGCGAATTTGATAAGCTAAAGCAAGAACGTGAGATAAGGAAGTTCTTCAGTACGAAGAGGTACGCTAGAGAGCAACTTGTGCACATTGAACGGGACCTGAAAAGAATTCATGAAGAAGAAGCCTATGTTTGTGACAATCTTGACAAAGTGGATAGCGTCATCAAATTGTATGACCAGCTGGGTAAAAAGCTTGAAGTAACTTCCGAGTATCGCAAGAGACTGAACAAGATAGTGGATCTGCAAAAGGAATACGAAGAAAAGATCACCGACATAACTAAGCCCAAGAAATACTTTGAGAAATCAGCTGAGCTCACTGAAAGCGAACAATTGAAAATAATCTTCAAGATACTAACCGAGCAAGAAGAGACGCTTACCAAGGACATAATGATCAAAGACATACTGGACATGGCGCACTACAAGGATTACATGAAGAGCCTCATCCGAGTTTTCAAGACACCAAGCGTTATGGGATTCAAGCCAACCTACAAATCGGATTACATCTGGGTAACTGTGCAGGCGCCTCAGAAACTATGGAGCGAAGATTTAACACAGGAAGTATACACTGCGTTAGCGGCGTACGTCACCAGTGAAGTGTCAAGAACCATAACCGTGCGGGTGACTGAGTCTCGGGACCCATGGGTAACGCGAGTTTTGGTTGTAGCGGGCAGAGGCAAGGCAGAGCATCTTGAGGCGTATGATGAGATGCAGCTGTTATACAACAAATCTAATGATTTCGAAAGAAGTCTCTCTCGTTCCTACCTTCTTGAGCATGGAATTGCAGCAAAACAGGTTGTCGCAGAGATAAACAATATCAACGAGAAGAAAAAATAGCCTTTAAGAAACCGCGCGGTGCTTACGCTTCAACTCGCCATTAAACTCTTGACTATGCCCTTCCACTCAGCCTCTTTTATCCAGCCTTTTTTGATTACTTGATTCTTCGTCTTGTTCCCTTTCTTCTCCAGTGCAGTGAACATCTCGGTTAAATCGAAACCGCCTACGAACATCACCATGTCTACTCGGTCACTGGCATCTTCCACGTAGAGGGGTTCAGTTACGTAAATGGAGTTGAGGCTGGCTCTTTTCTTGAACCAGTTAGCCACTGCCAACTCAATTTTACCTCTCGGCAGCTTATCTTTGAATTGAAGCGGCATACGGAAAAGAACATAGAGCACTGAGGCTTTAGACAGGTCAAAGTTCAAGAAAGGATTGAACAAAGCAGCGTTGAATATGTTTTCCAACTGACCATAAACCTTGAAGCTAGCGCCTGTTGCTGCCAAAATCGTGAAAATTTTAGCGTTAAAGGCTCTTGACAGCTCCGATAGTTCTTGCACTAACGTGTCTTTAGTTAGTATCAGGTCCAGTAAATAGTTGATAACTGTATTGCCTGCGATTGTGGCGCCGTTTCTGTCGACGCTGACGTAGCTTTCAAGTCGGTCCCTGTCTATTAGTATAACTGGTGTAGTCTCCTTAGACGCGCTCATTCCCATAGCTGAAAACGCGTTGAAGTGAACATCTGATGGTTGTACTTTTGAAGGCAGCATGGTTAATGCTACTGAGCTTGTGTTCCATTCTGCGAACTGCGAAATCAAGACAGGTAGTAAAGCGCTGCCGACGCCATCCCAGATAGACATAACCATCACAGCATCGCGTTGTTTGTCGGCAAGCTTGTTTCTTAAATGTCCCATAAAACCATCATTCTTCTCAACGTGCGGCAGGACATTGAACCAAAAGTGTGTGTCAATTTTTGCGTCTAAACCTAAGACGCTGTAGGGGTCGAGACGGGATTGGCTCCATTTAGAGATTTCCTTGGTGGATTTGCCGATGAAAATGGGTAGCGTGTCTTCTGTTTTGTTTGCGTGAGGACCTTGTAGCAGAATCTTTGTAGGATACTCGCCGATGCATATTATGGCGTGGTTAGGTAACAGCGGTTTTAATAGTGCAATATGCTTTCCGATGCTTTCTAGGACATCAAAGTTTGGCTTGCAGTTTTCCATGAGTGTTATCCACAACAAGCTTTAAGAGTGGATTGGTAAAATAAGGTTTTAGG
>CAZYUQ010000029.1:0-13160 GCA_964650565.1 uncultured Candidatus Bathyarchaeia archaeon
GTAGTAGATGTAGACGCAGCCTTCATCGTAAAACACGTCCGCGTACTCCCTCCACATCTGCAACAAGTCACCCGCATCATCATAACCCAGCGAATAAGGCTTAACGTAAACCTGAACCAAAGGCATATCCGCCAACGTCAACTCACTAACATTAACCCGCTTCCAATGATACACACTAACCGAACCACCCCCATGATTAAAATGCCTAACCAAATCACCATCAGCCGTCAAATTAATCGCCCCCTCAACCACAAACCTCGGCGCTTCACCCGCAGGACCCTGCGCACCCGTAGCACCAGTCGCCCCCGTAGCACCCGTATCGCCCTTATCACCATTCGGCCCAACTGGCCCCGCATCACCAGTTAACCCCTGAACCCCCTGCTCACCCTGAATCCCCTGAGGCCCTTCAGGCCCCTCAGGACCAACCGCAAACACACTCGAAGCAACCACCGAAACCACACACGAAACCAAAACAGCCACAACAACCCCAGCCAAAAACACACCCCTAGACACAAACTTTTGCATAACCATACCTCCACACTAAACTCGCCCACATCACCATTAAAGCCTTCTTGTCAAACTTCCTTGACCAAAACCACAGTCAAGAAACCTTGACAAACAACGTTAAATGGAATCCCACAATAACTCAAATCAAAGAAACACCAAGTGGTTAAAATGACAGAGAAAATAATTTCAAAAACAACTTTAATAGTCGGGCTCATCGCCGCAATTCTCATTTCCAGCATAATCTCAGTGACCACATCAAGTCTACTGGCAGTTGGACCACAGGGACCAGAAGGACCACAAGGACTGAAAGGCGACAAAGGAGACACAGGAGCCACAGGCGCAACAGGAGCAACCGGACCACAAGGACCCGAAGGCGTCTTCACAATCGGAAACATGACAGGATACATGCCAGCACCAGCATACGACACCGGATGGGTACACACGACTGAAGCGGGCAACTACACCTTCACCCACAACCTAGGCACAACCAACGTAGTCGTAGATGTCAAATCCAACGTAAGCACCGGCATAGAAGATTCCCCAAAAAGATTCCGCTGGTACAAACTCACAAACAACGACATCTGGGTAGAAACCTGGCCAAGCGACTACATATGGCTCAACAGCACACATCAAGCAACAGTCTACACGCCTCTAGACATCCGCATAACGATTTGGAAAATAGCCTCACCATAAACACAACACACGCAACGGACTTAATAGGTTCCCTGCAGCTATAGTATTATCAGTTGTTGCTGGTGGTTTAAGGTGCCTGTTGAGCGTTTAATCAGAAAAGCCCGCAAGCTGGCAGAAACAGGCAGAGTCGAACAACTAGCCATAGGCGTCTACAACGTTATTGGTGACCATGGCACGTACATCGTGGCACAAGACCACACGGGCAAACTCAGCTGCAACTGCCCCGGCTACCTGCAAAAACACAAATGCAGCCACATAACCGCAGTAATGCTCCTCACACAAAAACGGAAACGCCGCAAACCACGCTGACTTAACCGCGCCACTGTGCTTAAACATGCGGCACAGGAAAAGCCACCGCTAACTCCACAACCTCCGCCGTCACCTCAGCAACCTTCTGAAGCTTGGCTGCTTTGCGGATTTTGCAGGTTTTGCGCGCTATGCAGTCTTCACAGTACGGCGATGCAGCGCCCGTCTGGCAATCAAGAATTATTGAGCTATTCACGCCAGATCAACCTCGCTTAACCTCACACTTTTCACCCTTCACAGGCGCGGCTATTCCTCCCGCGTGGCTTCCGCCCTAGCCACTAAAAGCGCGAGAACCACCGCGTACACGCTTAACTTCTTCAACCGCTGAGTTGTCGCTTTCATTTTACATTTCACCTTTGCAGTTTTTTCTTGCAGGCATACTGTGCGCTACGGTGTATATAAACCCGTTTGAGATTTGTTCATAAAAATTATGAAAAATTGTGCAAACACATAGCTTAAAGGCTTAACACTGGATAAAAACTAGGGTAATCACCATCAAAATAGACAGTTAAACCTGCCCCCACGGAAAACGCCGCGAAACACGCAACACACAGCCATATATGCTGCTCGCGGCAAACACATTAGATAAACCGCAGCGTCTAGAGTAACGCTTTTATGGCTTCACGCCACTAACCTCGCTATACGCTTAAACAGCAGCGGTGGTGAAAACAACAAATGAGCGAAACAACCGAAACAAAAGTGCGGAAAGCGCTTGACGAGATAAAACCCCGCATCCAAGCCGACGGCGGCAACATCGAGCTAGTCGCCATCGAAAACGACACCGTCAAAGTACGCCTACAAGGTGCATGCGTAGGCTGCCCCATGGCCGCGTTAACGCTGAAACAAGGCGTCGAACGCTTAATCAAAGCAAAAGTGCCAGAAATACGAAACGTCGAGGCAGTCCAGTAAACACGCGCCTATTTTTTAACCACTTGCACAGCCTTTCCAGTGCACTGTTTAACCGCTTCAAACCAGGCTTCAAGCGAGATTCGGTGCAAATCCGCCTCGCCCAGCTTGCTTTTTTCAGACGCTGTGCGCCGCAGGTTCCACAAGATCTCTTCATGCGCCTGCACTACGGCCAAATGGTCTTCGCGGTCGCTGAAAATGCGGAAATGCGACTCAAAATCACTGAACAAAGCCTGCTTGTGCTTCGGATACTCATGCGGCAAAGGACACTTGTACAATTCGCCTTTACCCAGCTTCTTCACACCATCAGCCTGCGTCATCGCTTCAACTTCCCCATGAATCTTCTAAGCTTAGAACTGTGAACGTTTAAAACGTTTTCGCCTGAGCATCGCGTTGCTGAAGCTAGGTTGACGCGCGTTTCTTACGCTTTCTCAGCTTTGCCCAACACTTACGGCAGTAAACAGGCCTATCAGGCGCAGGCTTGAAAGGCACTTCACACTCGCAACCACATTTGCTGCAAACCGCCGTGTAGAGGCCTTCGGAGTGAAACGGTTTGAACAAGCGGTACCTTGCCAAGCGTGGCCAGCCTGTCTTGGCGTAGCTGAGCATAGCGGGGTTAGCTTTCAGCCAGCGCATCATGTGGAAGAAGCTTTTCGCCCGTTTCTCTTCGCGTTCTGCAAGCGGCTCGTAACCCAAGTTGCGGATTTCGTCCAGATACGCGATTTCTATTAGCCTCTGCGGTTCGCCGACCACTTTAATCCGCTTGACGCGGTCTTCACCGTGAGCTTTGCGCAGTTCCTCAGCGGCGTCATCGAAGATGTTGCCTTGGCAGAGGTGGATTTCCTCGTCGGGCTTCAGTTTTAGCGTGGTGAGCAGTTCGGTGACGACGCGTGTGGTTTCTTTCAGGTATGCTTTTTCTCTGAAGCTTTTAGGCTGGTAAAACTGTACGTCGACAAGGTTGTATGTGAATTCGCCTGTTTCTAGCCTGTATGCGCCTATGACTACGCCGAAGAGTAGGTCGCCGCTGCCTGCGTCGTCTATGATAATTGTCACTTGTGGGGCCTCATTTAGCCTTTTGTGATGCGTGTGGTCGTATAAAAACAGTCCGTCAACGCTTTGCAGAAATGTTGTGTTCGGGGTGGATATGGTGATTTTGAATTAGTATTTTGGAAAAGCAAAAGCTTTTTCTTGTGGTTTTGCAGTGTATATTGTTGGGTGTAGTGTTGCGAGTCGTAAGACAGCATAAACGCGGTAAAGCGTTACGATTCATACTCTTTCCCGTAGCCGTAATCCTCTTCCTAATCGGATGGAGCTTAACATGGATAGGCACGAAAGAGCAGCCACGCAAAACCCATGCTAAGCCACAGAAAGAAGACGTGCACTTAAAAGCCATCCAACTCGAAGAAACCCCAGAAATAAAACACTAACAAACACGCCCGAACCCCTTCAAAATCAAAGTTTTAGCTTCTTAATTAGCGCTTTCACGTGTTCCTCATCATTCAAGGCATCTTCCATTATGGCGTTTGTTAGCTGGTAGATTTTTACGTCGTTGAGGATTGCCTGCTTGCGGATTTCCCTGTGCAAGTCCTCGCGGATTTCCACCACTACACGCCTGCTCTTACTCAACCACCTTTCACCCGCAACGCCCTGAGTTGCCCCTTCAAGTGCAAATCACCAGCTTCAGACAACACCATCAACGCTTCGCCTTCTCGGCTCAAAAAAGCCAAGCCCTTCTCAAAACCAACCTTTTCAGCTTCCGTTATGCGAAAACCGTTAGCGAAAATGGCGTCGGCTAACTGCCAATTCGCACAGTTCACACTGTTAGTAACGATGCCACCGTTAAAAGTAACCTGCCCCGTGTACACGTTTGGCAACCTAGCCTCAGCAATGGTGCCGCTTGTGATGTCGCCCGCATCGTGCCCGTGCCCAGCAGGCACATAGCGCCCGTTCGGATTAACGTACATCGGGTCGTAGCCTGCACCCTGCGCTTCAAGCACGTAGCCGCCTGCGCCTTCGGGAAGCCTGCCTGCCGCGAACCTGCCGCTTGTGATTATGGCGGCGTCTGCCGTCACGTTCTGCAAGACTCGGGCGTCTGTTATTACCGCGTATCCATCAATGTTCAGCCAGCCTAAGCTGCCTAAGCCTGCAACGTACAAGCCGCTCCAGCGGAAACTGGCACTACCCAAGTCGTACGTGGCATCAGCGTAGGGTCTCACGACGCCAGCTGCCGCGGACAAAATCAAGTCGCCCGATTGAGCGCTTAAGAAGGCGTTGGCGCCGTCAAAACCAAACGTTGCCTTAATGGCATCATCAGTCCTGAGGTTAATCACGGGAGCAGCCTTGTCTATGCTCAAGTCGCTTGTCAACGTCAGGTCAGCAAGGTAAAGCTTCTTGAACCGCTTTTCAGCCGAGCCTAACTCGGTGACGTTGTCGCCTGCAGGCTGAACCCGCACGGCTTTAACTTCAAAAACTTCGTCGGCAACCCGCCGCAAGTAAACGTCAAGCGCAGAAGCTCCGCCACCGCCAAACTCAAGCCTATCCTGCGTAAGCTGCATCAAAGCGTTTTCGCTGGGAACCCTGCACCGCACGTAGCCGGCACCAGGCAAAAAGAACGCATACGAATGCACTTCCTTCCAGCTTCGAGTTTCACTGCCGACTAAGCCGTGCGCGTCGTCGGTTGGCGCAAACTGGTGATCCAGAACAGCAGAGCCAGCCTTATTCTTAGTGCGGAACTGCGTCATTGCCGCGGCGTCATCAAACGGGCCAATGAACCGTGGCGCTACCCAGCCCGTAAGCTTGTCCCAGCCGCCGTCATCCAGCGTAGCCCACGCGTTGCCGTCATCGTCGCCTGCCTCATGCGCTACGTGATGCGCTCCGATGCCTCCGCTTTGGGTTACGATTGGGATGCCGCGTTTGCCGAGTTTAGTGCGGCTGAGCTTTTCCACGTTCACGGTGAACGTGCGCAGTCCGTACAGGTAGTCGGCTAGTTGCGGCGGTTCCTTGCCTAACTCCAGCGTTACTTCAAGCGTTTGGGTTTTCGCGTCAACGTGGTATTCGACGCTTTCGATGCGGAAGTCAACGTCAACATTCTCGTTCGGCAACGTCACATGAATTTTATCGTTTGGCAAAATAGGCGTAGTGCCATAATCAACAACTGTGCTTTTAACAGTCAAATACTCTGCTGGATCCTTCAGGTAAGCCAGCAACGCCTTCGCCCGCAAGTCGCATTCGTTGTCGCTCCACAACTCCTCATCCGTCTCCGAAAGCTCACGAAGACCATAGGCTGATTGACTTCCAGCATCTTCACGGACAGCAGCATAACGGCGTCCACCAAAGTATAAGCCGTCAACCCAAAAGCTGCCCGTGCCCACACCGGAAAAATCGCAGCTGATGTGCAGTTGCTTAACCTGCGTCCAGTCGAAGCTGGTATCAACGCTTTCCCAATCGCCTGCGTTACCAACGCCAACACGCAGCGAAGTTAAACGCCACTCGTCAGGACCAACCGTGAGGTTTTTCATCGCCAGCCTGCTGCTCGTATCATAAAGCTGAAGCCTCATGTTGCCATTGAACGTCTTCTCGAGGAAAGATAGAAACTCAAAAATCGGATACAAATTGCAGTTGACTTCTTTGCCAGCGTCAAGCGTGAACACAACCTTACCTTCATAGAGGTTTTGCGCGTACAGTTTGATGCTGCCCGTGCCCTTCGCCTTCTTAGTCGCATCAAAGCTAACTACGCCTGACGCAGCTGCCCAAGCGCCATCCGAAGGCGTCAAGCTTTCAGTCCACTCGTCCTTATCCAAAGGCACACTCTTGTCGGCGACGCCATAAATCATGATTTTGTTGCGGCCCCGGTGGATGTCCCTGCGGTACTCGCTCTGCTCAATCTTCTCGTTCAAGCTTACCGCGCTGGATTTGCTGTTTCGGGGGAAAAACTCGAATTTGCCGTCAGCCGCCACGCGGAAATCGTAGCCGATGACGCCGTTCTTGTCGCTGCTTTCCGCCACGTACTTCAAAATATCCCACACAGGCGCATCCGTGTACTCCAGCTTCGTGTACGTAGTATCCGTATCCTCCACAAGCTCCGCTTCGCCACGTACATGGCTTAAGCCAGCGTAGTAATCCAGCAAATCCTTAACAACCGCCTCACCCTTCTGCCCCTCATACGTTTTAGTAACTACGCGGCGGAAAAGCTTCTCACCCCAACACCGCCCAGCCACGCGCACGTAATTCTCCACAGGCGTAGACTCATACTCCACGCTTTCAGTCCGCGTGGTAATGACCTGCGGCACAGCAGCGCCCCTGCCAATACAAACATATCCATCCACGCCAACACTCAGCGCGTAAGCTCCGCTTGGGCTGTATTTGCCGTCCCAATTCTGCAGCAAAAGCTCCCAGCTACTCACCTCTTTAGAGGCGCCCAAATGCACCCGCGCCTCCATAACGTCGCCTTGTGGAATGCCTATGCCGCCTAAGTTAACCGCCAGCTTCGGAACCTCAACGCTCACGCGCTACTCCACTCCTCGGCGGTAAAGCTCTGGCTCGCCAGCCCGCTGAATGCCGCGCGTGCGAGAGGGCGTTTCAGCCGTTGCAGCGTTGAAGCTTTGCACGCTGGAGGTAGCCGCGTTCATGCTGTCTGCGAAGCTCCACATGGCAGCGGCAGCCGCAACAATCACCGCTACGCCCACGCCCGTCAAAGCCAAAAACGTCCCGTAGCTGATGTTCAAAGCGTTCTGAGCTGCGGTTGCCACCCAGCAAGCGGCAGCGTACACTTTCTGAGCCACGGCTAAGCCTGTGCTTGTCCGCAGAAACATGCCCAGAACCGTGACGACCATCATGGCGGAACTGAACGTGCGCGTTTGTTCATCACTCAATAAGCCGAACTGGTTGGCGATGTAGCCTATTGCTGTGCCTGTTGCGCCTAAGCCTGCAAGCGCGGAGCCTAAACTCTTAACGCGTGCAGCTAAAGCCTCAGCGTCAGTTTGAATCCTGCTGAACTCAGCGCTCGCGCGGTTAACCGCCCTTATCGTAACAGCTATTTCCCTGAAACTCACAACCCAGCCTCCGCTCTAGCCACGTCCAACGCTTCCAGAAACGCGTGTTCAAGCTCTGGCACGTGCGCTTGCACCGCAGGATGAATAAACGGTTGCGCTCGTGCGTGGAAAGTGCCGAATTCAACGTTAGCCGCGTAAGCCGCTTCCGCCCCGATTTCCGCCTGCCACCCTGCAGTTCGCGCGTAGATGGTACTGCGCAGGTAGCCAGTGCGCACGGGTACGATGCGGGCGGCTTCTGTTTTCACGGTTTCTGCCCATTCTGCCAAGCGTTCGCTGAGTTGTTTTTGCGTTTCCGCGTCAAAGCGCATTACCGCCTGCTTGAATTCCTCAGCGCCTGCAAGGTCAATGCGTATTTCAATGCTCATGTCGTTTTGCCTCTTTCTGTTGTTCCTCTGTTTGGCGGTCTATTTCATTGAGGATGACGGTGAACTGGTGGATGACACTGCATGGTTGCTTGGCAAGCTGCGTGGGGGTCCATCCGAACTCTTTGCAGAGGCGGAACTCTGTGACGGCTGGATGCGGTTTTTGTCTGCGGATGGCTCGGATAAAAAAGCAGTTTCAGCCCTTGTCATGACACACAAGTCATTAACGATTTTGGAGAATAATTCGCCTAAGGGTATGGGAACGCCAGTTTCCTCGCCAAGCAGCTTCTCCAGCGTTACTGGCGTGTGCTGTGGCTGTTCCTTAAGCGCTGCCCAAATGGTTTCCGCTTGTATTGCTATGAAGTCGCTGCTGACCACTTGCCCCGACATGGGATGGTATCTTGTGTGTTTTTGGATGATGCGGCTTCGCTTAGCCCACGTGAGCTCTTGGAAAACGTATTTGCCCGCGTACTCGCCGCCGTACTCGGCGCCGACTTCAATTGTTTCTTTTCGCATATGCATATCCCGCCTAGCTTATCTCCACGGTTTTAGCCACGAACGCTGCTTTCAGGCTGACGAGTTCTTCAATGCGTGTTGGCGCGGCGATGTTTTCCCACTTGCAGTTGCTGAATACCGCTTTGTTGCTGCCGCCTAAACCGAACTCCAAACTGAACTCTGCATCGTTGATTACATCATCAAATTCTTCTTTGCTTTCAAACTCAAACACGAGTTCGCCTGTTAAGTTGCGGTGCCTATGCGGCAAGTACTTCAACACGTTGCCGTTTGATGTGCGGATCACGGGGACTTGTTTGAGGTTGTTTTCTATGTTGAATTTCCAGTCGGTCACGCGTTCCAGTGCTGTGGTGTCTTTTTTGATGTAGCTTTCGTAGAAAGGCACAGCTCCAGCATAATCCGTGTAGGTTGCGCCGTCTATTTTCGCGGTTCCCGTAGCAAGGTTTTGGGAAAGAAGCTCCACACTGGCTTTCACCACATCCTCTATACTACATTCAACCGTTGCGTTTTGGAATTTGCAGCCCGTGTAAACCAGCGAGAGTATCTCTGTGGCTGATGCGAAAGCCCCTTTGTAGTAGAGCAGTTGGAGGCTTAGCGACGTTTCCAGCTCCACCCGTGCGTACTGGAGGAGGTTTATGGGCGCGGCGCTTGGCAGCGGATAAGCAATTTTCAGGCTTGGCGCGCGTAAGCCCTTTTTGACCGCTTGCAGGTCAATTGAGCCTACGCCGCGGAGCTTGATGTTGCTCGGGTTCACAGCGGGCTCTATGCTTTCCGCTGGAACACTCAGCATCGAGGGGTTCACGGGGGTTTGCCCATACGTGGTTTCTTCCACGTAGTAAACTCGGCTTTCATGGGCACTGTAGGTTTCAGGCATTTTCTTTCTTTCACACTCCTATGTTCTCGAAGAACCATGATTTCACGGTGAATTCCGTGCGAAAAACGAAGGGCTTAACGTCCACGCGGTCCACGTTGCGGAAACCGGCTACGTCGCAGTAAGTCACGCCGTTAACCGTGACCGCGCAATGTACGTAGTCGCAGAACAGCACTGCCGGGGTTGCGCCGTTGCTGGCGTTCAGCGTGCGGGCGAGAAGCCACACGTACCCGTCCGCATCCACGTACTCTGTCAAATCAGCAGTCAACGTTATGGTTACGACTTCGTCTGCTCCGCCAGCGCCGCCCGTCTGCGCATGCTGCCAAGCAGCCGCAACGTAATTCCAAACTTTAACCGCAACCCCATCGCCACTTGGCGCCGTGCCGTAGCCTTCGAAGGCTAAAACGATTTTCTTCACGGTTTTCTCTCTGCTCTCCACCTTGAAGCGGAACAGCATAACCGCGTATTCACCGTCTCCGCCGTAGCTTACTTGGCAACGCTCATCATCGCTATACCAGAGCTGCTGGTACTGCACGCTTGACAGTTCAAGCCAGCCCGCAACGTAAGGCGCGGCTTCGCTGTTGCTGGCGTAAGCCTTTTGCGTCTGCGTTGGCGGACCAGTGTTGAAGAAATCGTAAACTGACTCGTTGGGCTTAGTGCGGTTTTGTCTTATGACGCGGTTGACTTCCTCCACGATTTTGCCGCGCATGACCCTGCCATTCTCGCTTGCGCTTGGCACATCAGCTGCCCACACGTTAACCCTTAAAAATGATAGGCGCCTGCGAGTTTTACCAGTTAGCTCAAGTTTTTGGTCGCTGCTTTCCGCCAAGCCAACAGTTACTTGCCCATCACAGTCCTTTAAAGCCTCAGTGTTTTGCCATTCGCTGGTTACGGTGACGTTGGCGAGGCCGCCGTCGTCTTTCACCACGCGCAACCCCTGCTTAAGCAGCCTAGCCACGGTTACCGCAGCGTCTTCCGCTTCGCTCATCAGCCTATGAGCCTCCTGCACATGGCTTTGCGGTAGGCAAGTTCGCCTTTGAACGTGAATTCCTGCACGCTGAGGATTTCGTAGTCTTCGCTGTTCCTGCAGATTTTATCCTTGCAGCGCACGGGCGCAAACACGTGCATAGCGAAATACTCGCTTGCGATGTATCCTGGTTCCAGCAGTATCTCTTCCGCCTTCGCAGGCAGCACAACAGCTTTTACGGTTGTGCCTTCGCCGTAGGCTACGCGTTCGCCTGTTGCTGCTACTGGGTAAAGCGTTAGGTTTTCGCCTTTGCTGTTCAAGATTTGGGTGAACCGCGTTACGGGCGCCTCGTAGCCTACGAATAACTGCGCAAGCCAGCACACCGTGGCCATGGCTTGTTTGTTCTCGACTGGGCTGTAATCTGCGTGTTTTGCGCCCCAAAACATGAACCCGTTTGCGTGTGCACTGATGACTTGTGCGCTGAACTCGTATGCGGACTTGTCGTGGTCTCGGCGTATCTGTGAGAGGATTCCCGCGGTCACGCCGTCATAATAGTCGCAAGCGGGCGTTTTTGCTGTGACGTTGATGTAGCCTGCCCAGCACACGACGGAGTTGTACGCGGGGTACAGCGGCGAAGCGCCTATGCCGTTGAGGAACGTGTATGTTTTCTGCACTGTGGCGCTCCAACGTTCATACTCGTAAAAGCCCAGCAACGCGTAAGCCAGCGAATCATCGAATACTACGTCATCATTTATGCCTGTGCGGTGCCACGCCGCGTCTCCGCTGGGCGGCGGATCATAAAACAGGTAAACGCCCTCCAAGCCTACGCGGTAAAAGCCCACTGCGTCCACAATCATTGCTTCGTACGTGTCCTTGTTGGCGGGGTCTGATTCACAAAGCATTTTCAACGCGATAAGACCGTAGAGGCATTCCACGTCCATCGGGCTGAGCCACGTGTCCGCCAGCGTTACGGCTCTTGCAAAGCCGCCGTAGTAGCGGTCGTGCACGCCAAGTTGGCTGGGCTTGTGCTGCATGTTGTAGAGGAAAGTGCCGCCTGCTAACTTAGCGCTGTTCAAATAAGCCACATTGCTTGTTAACTCATAAGCTTTCAGCAGGACAGGCATCGTGCGGCACGCGTCCACGCTGTGGTATTCCCCGCTATTTTCGGTGCTTTTGAAGCCGCCGTACGCCTGCTTATTGCTGTCTGTGCACTGCTGCGTGAGTATCCAGTCCGCCAACGCCACGATTTTAGCTTCTATTTCGGCGCTTCGATTGTCGAACTGCGGGTCGAAGTAGGCTTCGAACAGGAAGTCTATGGCGAAAGCCGCGGCGAACGCTGCTCTGCCCCACGAAAGGTCTGGCCCAGAATCGGGTATGACGTAAACGTACGGTGCATAATCCATCACGAACTGGTAGTAGGCTTCAGGCACGCTAGCCATGCGTTTACGCGCTCCTGACCACGGGCTGTTTTAACCCGTTCAATATGCGTTCAAGCTCCTGTTGAAGCACAGCTAAGGGCGGAGCCTTGTCCGCGACGCTGACGTTCTGGTCGCCTACCGTGAAGCTTAAGCCCACAGCGGAGCCGCCTGTTAAATAGCAAACCGCGTAGATGGCAGCCAACAGCGTGATGAACTCTTTCTCCGCGTCGCTGCATGCGTTGTAGTCTATTTCTCTGCCGAGCTCCAGCTCCAGCGTTACCTCGGCGCGTTTAACCATTTTCTGAAGCTTAACGTCTGGAACATCCGCGGCGCTAACATTAATTGTGTCTCGCACGTCGCTCAGGGATACGTTTGCCAATCAGCGTCAACCTCACGCAGTGAAAAGGTGAATAAGCCTGATTTAAACAATTTTCACGATAAAAAAGCTTAATTGAAGCCTATTTAATTAGATAGGCATTTTGTAAATAGTTTTAGCTAAAATGGCTATTTTATGCGGCTATTGATGTTGCGTTTTCTTTTTGTGGGCTTCGTCTCTGGTTTTTTGCGCTTGAAAACTAGGTAGCTTGCTAAAATTACGATTATGACCGATGTGGTAACTGCCACAATTGTGATCGTTGGGAAAGGCTCTATGCTGAAGTGAACCGTTCCAGAAAAGCCCATGTTTCCAACGGTATCTGTAGCGTAAACTGTTAAGTTATGCGCGCCGTTGGTCAACCCCGCCAAAGTGATGTTCTTGCTAGTGGTCACGTTGTCCTCTCCGTCGAGGCTGTAAGCAAACCATGAAACTGGCTCATTTGCCGTGAAATTCAACGGGATTTCATTCGTGCTGTAAGCCTTGTTCTCAGGCGACAGAACCGAAATGGTCGGGCGAGTCGTGTCAACTGAGAAATCAACAGGGCTGGAAACACCCATGTTTCCAACTGTATCATTGGCATAAACTACAAGGCTATGGTTGCCGTCAGACAGCTCACTTAAATCATCGTCTTCATCGAAGGTCACATTCGCCAAAGTGTCTAAACTGTACCCGCTCCAAGCAATCGACTTGGTAGCCGTGAAAACCACGGGAATAGAACTCACATTATACGCTCTGCTTTCAGGAGACACAACACCTATGACAGGCGGCGTAGTCCCATACGCAAGCGGCGTATACTGCTCATTCACGTCTACGCTTGTGCCATCACCGTTGCGTCCTCCAATTGCGTACAAAACATCATTTACAACGGCTACGCCCAAATAGCTACGCGAAGTCGGCAGCTGAGCACCAATGCTCCACGTGTTATTTTCAGGGTTATAAACTTGATTTGAACTATTAGACGCTGCGTCGCCGCCTATAACATAGATTTTTTTTGGCGCAAACACTCCAGTAGTTGCAACCGCAACGGCTCCAAAGACTCCAACAGGAATGGAGCGCCCATAACTCCACGAGTCATTTTCAGCGTCATATATTTGATTCAAACTGCCCACGCGAGTGTCAAACGAGTTTTCTATCACGTACATCTTGTTGTCGACAACCGCAGACGAGCAACTGTAAACAGCGCTTAACAT
>CAZYUQ010000030.1:0-11645 GCA_964650565.1 uncultured Candidatus Bathyarchaeia archaeon
ACCTCGTCCAGTACATAGGCGAACTGGGCGCAGAAACCATCGTGTATCGAAACGATCAGCTAAACCTAAAACAAGTTAAAGAGCTTAAGCCAGACCGCATCGTGATTTCTCCAGGTCCAGGCACACCCGAAGACGCACGCTACTTCGGTGTTTGCACAGAAATTTTGCAGCAGGTAAGCTGTAAAATTCCAACTTTAGGCGTGTGCCTCGGGCATCAAGGAATAATCCACGCCTTCGGCGGAAAAGTTGTCTCTGCCAAACGGCTTATGCACGGCAAAACAAGCACGATAAAACACGACGGCAAAGGGCTTTTTGTTGGCGTCCGTAACCCCTTCACAGCCACCCGTTACCACTCGCTTGCAGGCGAAAAACCCACAATTCCCGCGTGTCTTGAGGTAACTGCGGAAGCCCTTGATGACGGAGAAGTCATGGGTGTCCGCCACACTAAATACCCAATCGAAGGCGTGCAGTTTCATCCTGAGTCTATACTCTGCGAAGACGGCAAAATAATCATAAAAAACTTCTTGGACGGCAAGTGAGCACGATGATTAGGGAAAGCACACAGAAACTCGTTGACTGCACAGACCTCACCTACCCTGAGTCACGGGACGTCATGCGAGAAATAATGTCGGGACAAGCCACAAACGCGCAAATAGCCGCGTTTCTAACGGCGTTGCGAATGAAAGGCGAAACAGTTGAGGAAATAACCGCTTTTGCAGAGATAATGCGCGAATGCTCTCATAGAATCCGGCCCCACGTGGGCGGTCGTTTAATTGACACCTGCGGAACAGGTGGAGATAAAATAAAAACTTTTAATGTTAGCACAGCCGCAGCTTTCGTGGTGGCTGGCGCAAGCGTCGCTATAGCAAAGCATGGAAACCGTTCAGTTACTAGTCGAAGCGGCAGCGCTGACGTATTGGAGCAGCTGGGTTTCAATTTGGGCATGACTGCGGAGGCTGTTCAACACAGCATTGAACAGGTGGGCATAGGTTTTATGTTTGCCCCCGCTTTTCACCCAGCCATGAAACATGCTATTGGACCTAGAAGAGAGATAGGTATCCGTACAATATTCAATGTTCTCGGTCCACTAACTAATCCCGCGTGTGCCAACGCTCAAGTGCTCGGCGTTTACGACCGTAAACTAACTGCGCCTATAGCCAACGCGTTGAAAGGGCTTGGTTGCGAAGAAGCAATGGTTGTTCATGGGTTGGATGGGTTAGATGAGATATCTATTGTGGGCAAGACAGCCATTGCGTGGCTAAAAGACGGCGAAGTCAAAACAATTGAGACTAGCCCAGCGGATTTTGGCGTCAAACAAGCGCAAGCAGTTGAGATAAAGGGAACAACACCTGAAGAAAGCGCCAAAGTTCTCTTCAAAATCCTGAATGGCTACTGTGCTGCTGGTGATGCAAAAAGCGACATGGTGCTTGTTAACGCTGCCGCAGGCGTAATCGTAGGCGGAAAAGCTGATGACTTCAAGTATGGCATGGAGTTAAGCCGTGAGTCAATCGACAGCGGAGCCGCCTACGCGAAACTCAAAGCATTAATCAAAGCGTCTGATGGGAACCTATCAAAGCTTGAGGAGTTGGAGTCGAGGTATGGCTGACTTTCTGGATGTGCTTGCGCAGGACGCAAAGGAAACAGTACGCAGGGGCTACTACGAAAGCCCTGCTGAGACTGCGGGAGTGCATACCAGTCTGAAAAGGGCAATAATGGAAAGCAAAACTGCCCCCCTAATCACCGAAATTAAAGCCGCTTCTCCATCAGCAGGCGTCATCAGAAAAGATATAGCAGCCGCTGAACTCGCAAAGAGCATGGAAAGAGGTGGAGCCGTAGGCTTATCCGTGCTGACTGAGCCAACGCACTTCCATGGCGCTTTGAACTCGCTTATTGCAGCGCGGAAAGCCGTGAACTTGCCGATTCTCATGAAAGACATAATCCTGAACCCATTGCAGCTAGAGGCGGCGTCGAAAGTCGGCGCCAACGTTGTTCTGCTAATCCAAGCGCTTTTTGACAGAGGCTACTGCGAAGGCACTGTCCAAGAGATGATACAATTGGCGCACTCGCGAAATCTTGAGGTGCTACTGGAAACACACAACGAAACCGAGTTCCGCTCCGCCGTAGCCACCGACGCCGACTTAATAGGCATAAACAACCGCAACCTCGAAACATTAAAAGTAGATTTGAACGCTACCAAGCAAATTCTGCAAAACAATGACGCAAAAGGAAAAATCGTCATAAGCGAAAGCGGTGTTAACACACCTGCTGACATACGATTTCTCCATACATGCGGTGCCCGCGCCTTCCTCGTCGGCTCAGCAATCATGCGGTCGAGCAATGTTGAAGAAAAAGTCAAGGAGCTCGTGCAAGCATTATGAACACGGTTAGAGTGAAGATTTGCGGCATAACCCGAAAAGAAGACTTGGATGCGGCAGCAGCAGCTGGAGCGGATGCGGTTGGTTTTGTGGTTGGTGCGCCTGCTTCGCCAAGGAACCTTTCGCTGGAAGCCGCAGCGGAATTGCTTAGGCAGGTTCCGCCTTTCGTGAAAAGCGTGTTGGTCACGTTGTTCGCAAGTGTTGATGTGCTTGTGGAAATCTGCAACGATCTGAATCCTGATGTCGTTCAACTTCACGGGGAAAACCTGCGCAACGCTGCACATATTCGAGAGGAACTTCCGAATATGACTTTGATAAGAGCGGTTAACGCAAATTCGCCTAGTGCACTTGAAGCGGCTTCCGCGGCGTCAAGATTATTTGATGCAGTGCTTCTTGATTCCCTTTCACAGGGGCAGTATGGCGGAACAGGCAGAGTTCATGATTGGACCTCAAGCACGCGTATTAAGCAAGCTATTCACCCGACACCGTTTATTTTGGCTGGGGGCTTAACCCCTGAAAACGTTGCGGACGCGGTGCGTGTTGTTCAACCTTACGCTGTGGATGTTTCCAGCGGCGTTGAGCGGCAGCCGGGAATAAAGGATTATCAGAAAATGGTTGATTTCGTTAAGAACGCGAAGGATATGTGAACATGAAAAAACTGAGTCAATACCCTATAGACGGAAAGTATGGTAAGTATGGTGGGCGCTTCGTTCCAGAAGTGTTGATGGAAGCTGTTACTGAGTTGGAGGAAGCCTACCTTCAAGCCCGAAAAGACCCAGATTTCCAGAAGGAACTGGACTATTACCTGAAAGAGTACGTGGGAAGACCCACACCATTGTATTACGCAGAGAATTTGACGCTGAAAATAGGCGGAGCAAAAATTTACTTGAAAAGAGAAGATTTAGCACATGGCGGCGCCCACAAAATAAACAACACATTAGGGCAAGCGTTGTTGGCGAAGCGGATGGACAAGAAACGCGTTATAGCTGAAACCGGCGCAGGGCAGCACGGTGTTGCTACGGCTATCGCTTGTGCCATGCTGGGTTTGAAGGCTGAAGTGTACATGGGTGTGGAGGACATGGAGCGGCAGCGGCTTAATGTGTTTAGGATGAAACTGTTAGGCGCTGAAGTGCATCCTGTGACGTCAGGTTCCCAAACGTTGAAGGACTCAATTAACGAGGCGTTCCGAGACTGGGTAACCAACCTCCAAACCACCTACTACCTCATAGGCTCAATTGTTGGTCCGCACCCGTATCCAATGATGGTGAGAGACTTCCAAAGCATCATCGGCATTGAACTTAAACAGCAAATCCTGCAGAAAGAAAACAGGTTTCCAGATGCGCTCGTTGCTTGCGTGGGCGGAGGAAGCAACGCCATCGGCACATTCTACCCCTTCGAAGATGACGCTGCAGTAAAGCTGTACGGTGTGGAAGCCGCAGGCGAAGGCATAGCCTCGGGCAAACACGCGGCATCTCTTGGCGCTGGAGCCGAAGGCGTCTTCCACGGCATGCTCACTTATGTGCTTCAAGACAACGATGGGCAAATCCAGACTACGCATAGCCTTTCCGCAGGCTTAGATTACCCAGGAGTTGGACCTGAACATGCGTTCCTGAAAGTTTTGCAGCGAGCAAAGTACGTTTCCGCCACGGATAAGGAAGCAGCAGACGCATTCCTTGTGCTTTCAAAAGAAGAGGGCATATTGCCTGCTTTGGAGTCCGCGCACGCGGTGGCGTACGCCATGAAACTGGCAAAACAAATGCCGAAAGACAAGGTTATCGTGGTGAACTTGTCAGGGCGCGGAGACAAAGACGTTGAAACAATGGCTGATTATTTGGGAGTGAAAATATGACCGCAATAAACGAGACTTTCCAGAAGCTGAAACGCCGGAACGAAGCGGCGTTAATCGGTTATGTTACTGCAGGCGACCCTGAACCGCAAGTCACACCGCGAATTGCTGATGCGCTAATCAAAGGTGGCGTTGACATCCTTGAGTTGGGGCTACCGTTTTCCGACCCGATAGCGGATGGACCGACGATTCAGGCGGCAAGCGTGCGCGCTTTGAATGCTGGAACTACACCGCGGAAAGTGCTGGATATAGCAAGGGAAGTACGGCAAGCGCATGATGTGCCCGTAGTCGTTATGACTTATTATAATCCGGTTTTTAGGATGGGGCTTGACATGTTTTTCCGCTTAGCCAAAAGTTGTATGGTTGATGGCGTTATCGTGCCTGATTTGCCTGTTGAAGAAGCTGCTGATTATAAGCAGGCGGCAAGTGCAAGTGGTGTAGACACGATTTTCCTTGCGGCGCCTTCTACTTCCGTGCAGAGGCTGCCTAAAATCGTTGCGTGCACTTCGGGTTTTCTATATTTGGTTTCGCATTTTGGCGTTACTGGCGCGAAGGCTACGGTAGCAGAGTCAACAATTCAGCTGATAAAGAAATTTCTGCCTTACACACAAGGGCATGTGCCTTTAGCTGTGGGCTTCGGGGTTTCAAAGCCTGGGCATGTGCGTTGCATAATTGAAGCAGAAGCAGACGGTGTAATAGTAGGCAGCGCCTTTGTAAATATCATCCAGCGAAATCAGGGCAAAATGGGTAAGGTGCTGGAGGAACTTGAAGAGTCCGCGCGTAAACTGAAAGAAGCCACAAGACAGTAAACTACAACAGTTACAGCATCAAAAAAGATGGAAGGATTGTTATGCTATGGTGGTGGTGGCGGCTGCTTCGGTTTCCGCGTAAGCACTATTACTGCTATGGCTATGACGATGATTATTATGGCTATTAGGATTATTACGCCGGTTCCTCCGCCTCCGCTGCTCGGCTGGTCAGGTTGACTAGTTGCGGCTGGCTCCGCTGCAATGTAAGCGGTGAACGTGGGATCATGCTCAACCCTGTAACCGCTGTATTCTGGATATGCGATTGCATAGAAGTAGTTCGCTTGGCTCATGTTTGAGATTGTTGACATAGCTTGAGCGAACAACAGAGGGTACATGTGTACCACTACAAGAGGCAAGAACTTCATCAAACCTATGTGGTAAGCAAATAAGCCGCCGTTGCCTGCGAAACCTTGAATTTGTACCGTTCGGGTTGTTGAATCGTAAGTGTTGAAAGTGGTTTCTGTGGGGTCGACAGTGTAATCAAATAGTTTGTAGGTTCTTTTGGTGCCGAAGTCCGCGTTGAAGATTCTTTCGCCGTCATCAGCGTACGTGTTTATCGACGTGTCAGTTACTGATGCTTCTGTGTCTGTTACATTTTGTCCTGCGGGCGTTGCACTGTACGTTTCATGGTCTGCCATGATGGATGTTTGGAAGTTTATGACGCTCATTTTGAGGTTGTTGTTCTCGATGTAGTCGTAGATGGTTTCGTTGCTGAGTTTTTTACCAAGCATGCCATAATTTCCAGTGCTGTTGTAATACACCCATAACAGGGGGATTATGCCGATGAAAAGGTGCCGCATTCTTCCGATTATATGGTTCTCCTGTAACGTTGCAGTGCCCGCGTCGGGGTCAATTGTAAGCGTGTAAGTGAAAGTTAATTCGTCGTAGACGGTCAACGCAAGCGGCCAACTGTTGTTAAAACTTGGGTTGTTGGGGTCTATCCATGTTCTCCACCAAAGCGCGGTAAGGTTAGTGTACTTCATGCCCCATGTCCATTCGTGACCTGAATGCTCAAGCGGGATAATTTCCGTTTGACTATTAAGAACTGGCAAAGTCTCACCTAGGTCACTTAAGTCGAAGCCTAAGCTGAACGACGCGTAAAGCACGTCATTCATGTCGGGTGAATCAGAATAAAGCGACGCAGCAGTTTCGTTGAAAGCCATAAGCATCAGGAACGTTGAAGCCACTATGGCGTCGCGGTTGTTCTCGTTTGTTTTGTAATGCATGATGAATGCTTGCATGGGTATCCGCAAGTATGCTGAACCATCTGTTGTTATGTCTTCCAGTCCAGCGTAAAGCAGTTTTAAGCCGCTGTTGTTTACGTAAGTCATGTACATGTTAGCATGCCAGTCTTCGAAGTCTTCAGGTGTTTCAACTCCGTTGAGTGTGGCGTACGCGCGGACGTAATCAAAGTAATCAACTGTTTTCGCGAAACTTTCCTGCTCAAAATCCGATTTAACTAGTGTTTCAGCTGAAGCTAGCGGTGCAGCCAACCCCAGCAACACAATGCCAATTAGCGATACCGCAAGTATGTTCCTGTTTTTCATGAAAACACTCCTTCCATGTATAATGTTGCTGTGAGCTAATAAAATTAAGTGTTATAGGATAGTTGCACACTGCATAACACAAGCAGGCGCAAACGGCATAATAGTGGTCTCTGCATTCGTTAACATCATCGCCAAAAAACAAAGGTGTACAAAGAAACTGTGTGCAGTGCTCGCCGAGATGGCGCATGAACTCAAAGCGGTTAAGCGAAGCGTTAACTGTTAATGTTATCCTCGAGCCTTTTGCCGAGTTGCCCTGTTTTGTTCGTTTTCAGTCTCTCCACATTTGAAGGCTTTACTGCGTAAATGGCACCCACAAGCATCAACAAGTGACCTGCAAGAGTTAGAACTCCCAACCACCAACTCACATCGCTGTGTCCAACAAACACACTCAAGGTCAGAAAATTAAATAGTACAAACAGTGGGCGTATCAAATAAGCCGCTAGCAACAGTGGCACGCTCAGGAGAGTAATTCGCGGTACATTGGGCTTCTTCAATACTAAGCCTATAAACAGTATTGAAACTCCCACAAGCACAAGGAGGAACCCTGTCCATGGCACATCAAAGTAATTGACCTCGGGAAATTTGAAGCCTGTATGCGATGCGGCGGGCAATATCAAACCCAAACTAGCCACAGCAATAGCGGTGAAGCCCACGTAGGCGGGTTTATTCCTATGTTCAAATAACGCAAACAAACCTGCCAATCCCCCAATAGCGGAAATAACCATTTTTGCAGTGCTCACATGAACACCGAATGCTAATGATTGGTAATAGACACTATACGTTTCCGTCAACATGTTGCTCTCAACTGTTACAAACGCTAGGCCTGACATAACTGCCGTTAACAGGCTGAAAAATAGTATTGTTATTGAACCAAAAAAAAGAAGGAAATTATATTTAGTTCTCATGATTTCCGCGGTTTTTCTCTCCTGTGTTATGGTGTTACTACTTGTCTATGCCATAGCGTATTGGTGTCAATAACATCGCCTTGCTGACTGCTCTCGCTAGGACTCACTGGAAACTCGTTGCTTAAAGCTATCACGTCGACAAGAGATTCATAGCCCTCAATGTAGTCGCCGTTGTTCGCATCGTACATGCCAATTGCAATATCTGCACAGGCAATTGGTGCCGCAAAGCTGGTTCCCCCCCACGATTGACCTGTAAGATGGCCGCATTCATACGCGTTAGGTTTAAACTCAGTGCCGCCTTGAGCATCGTGGCAGGTCTGACAAAAGACATAATAAATTCCTGGCCATATCCAACTGCCAAAAATAGTTGTTCCATAATTACTGTAGCTTTCTCTTTGCGCTGGATTGTTGTCATAAGCTCCTATTCCTATAACATAATGGCTTTCAGCTGGATAGCATACTCCGTTAGTATGGTAACCGTTGCCTGCAGCTGCAACCCATGTCATCCCTTGAAGCGTACCTGCTCTGAATAGATCGCACCACTCGCCATTACAGACGTTGTTTGTGTAAGTAGGGGGCTCTGCACCGAAACTCATGCAGACTATTTCTATATCGTGCGCTATGCACCATTCTATTGCATTCTCAATGTATTCAGGATCGATCTCATCGCCCAAGTTGTCCATATGGACTTGCAATGGAACCCAAAAGTGCGGGTCTTCGTACATCCAATCGCTACCTCCAGTGTCACCAAAACCTCTTACCATCCAGTCTGCGACTGTTGTACCATGAAAATTCTGTCCGCCACTTACATCGGTAGTACCGCTAATGAAGCTCCACGAATAATTAGGCATAATATGGTCATTTGCTTCTCCGTATAGCCAGCTATCAGCCGTATCGTAACCTGAATCTATAACTGCAATTTTGGTTGCTGCCTCAAGAGGGCCAGCATTAGTAGGATACATAGTATAAAGCATGTCATCATATGTTCGCATCTCATTTAAAGTTAATAATGGTTTGAATGGGGGTATCACTCTTATACAGTATACCTGAGGCTGGTTTGCTATTTGCTGCAAGACTTCTTTTTCAACTCTCATGCAGATCCTTGGACTGAATAAACTCACGCGGAAGTACTCGTTGGGAATAGCGGATAACTGTTCTACTGCTTTTTTGGTAGCTCTGTATACTTTGAATACACTTTGGGTTTTTTCAGTTATGCAGTCTTTCGAGAGTTGGATTGTCTCTTCGATATCTGAAACAAAAACTTCTATGTAGACAGTGTCTTTGGCAGAGTTAAAGTACTCCTCATCCATTGGAAAAATTTTCTTGGTCCAGTTATCTTCTTGTTTGAATTCCACAAGGCGCTGCTCCATCTGATTCAGAAAAGTCATCTGCCGAATGTCTATTGTTGAAGGTTGTTCAGAAGTTGTGACAGCGATACCTGTTTGCTGAAATGTTAATAGACCGAGCAAAAGTAGCAGGCAAATTGTATTTACGGCAACAGTGTTTTTTTTTCATTTTTTCTCTCCCTTTATTAATTTTTACACTGTTTTACAATTGCTATTAGTAAGTACTCAGCTTAAAAGTTTTGCTAATTTTAAAAAATACTGAAGTATTGTTGAACTATTAAACAGTTGCTTTTTTTAAAAAAAATAACAGGAGACTAACACAAGCATCTTTGAGCGAAGCATCAGTTTTGAACAAGCATGTCTTTCTGTTTTCACTGGAAACATTTTATATGTTGCCTGTGCTTGGTATAGTTGGCGGTGGGTCTCAGGCGGGGGGCTAGGGGTCCCTTGTACCATAAACCCTCTACACGATGGGCTGACAGCTGTGGATGAGGCGTCAAAGGCCGCTTGAGCCTGCCTGTCCGAACCAGTGACTATCCGTCCCTTGGGGCTGGCGGTCAATGAGCAGCTTCCGTAGGGGAGTTGCCTTCACGGTTCATCAGGCGAACTCGGCTAGGCTCGGGAGAGAGCAACCTAAGTCTGGACGTGCAGCGCTCAAGGGGTCGCGGGTAAGAGCGTAGGGCTTGAAGGCGTCCTGTGGAGTCTGGGCGTCGAACCGCAGTGGCCCACCGCTACTTTTCAAGCCACGCTGCGGTATACGGAAGCATCAACCAAACACACTTTTTTACATGTATTTTCTTGCGAATCACTCACAAAACTAGCTTAATGTCTCTTGTAAGCTCTTTGTGTGAAAAAAAAGAAAAAGTAAGGAAGTTGGGATGCTTAGATTTTTTTCTTTTCCAAGACTTGTCTGAAGGTTTTTCCACAGCACTCGAAAAGGCCTATGGTGAGCTGGGTTCGTTTGCCGTTTTTGTCGGGTTTGCCTGCCATTTTCCACGTTTTCTTTGCGGTTACGACTTCTCTTCCACATTTGGGACATTTAGCCATTAAATTTCCCTCTTCTATACCGTTACATGGGTTACAGCATAAAACATTTTCTATACATCAAGCAAAGCCTGTAGACTCACGCAAGAAATTCTGCATCATGCTTCGTTTTCCACGGTATTGTCAACAACTTTCAGCCACCGTGTAGCCAAAATCTGGTCGAAATCTTCGCTTTTGGGGTCAAGGTCCGTGGCAACCAAGTGCCAATGGTCATTAATCGTTGCGAAAGTTGAGTCCATTATCACAAATTTTGGCGTGTAACGGAACAGGTTTCTGCCCATTTTTGTGAGTATATCCAAGGCGCGTTCAACAGCTTTGTACGGCAGTTCATGCTCATGACGTTTGTAAACGACCATAATCCGCTCTTTATGCCCTTTAAGCCGTTTAGTCCGCAAGACAAGGAACGAACCATCTTCAAAATACACTTTCTCTTCTTTCAAGTTCAACTCGCACAGAGGGCAATTCAAACCTTTCACCATAGGACCAGCCTTCACTTTTTATTAAGGCGCTTTTTAAAATATAAGATATACCCTCTAAGCATAGGATGTATAGTAGCCGCAACAAAACTGCCTAAAAAATTTCACGCGCCGCATCCATGTAAACTTTCAGGTCACTCTCAGAAAACAGAACAAACACTACTTCGCTAAGGTTGCTTTCTTTCTCCAGAAACATCTTTACACTTTTCAAGGCTATGCGGCTTGCGTCTTGGACGGGGTAGCCGTACGCGCCCGTGCTTATTGATGGAAAAGCCACGCTGCTTAATCCATTATCAACCGCTGTTAACAGCGAGTTCTGGTAGGCCTGCGCCAAAAGCTCAGCCTCGCTACTGCGTCCTCCATGCCAAACTGGTCCGACCGCGTGGATGACGTGTTTAGCTTTGAGGTTGCCCGCGGAAGTTATTACGGCTTGTCCTGTTGGAAGACCTGCAGGAAACTGTGTTGCACGTATTTTTTTGCATTCTTGCAGTATTTGGGGTCCGCCTTTGCGGTGGATTGCGCCGTCTACACCTCCGCCGCCCATAAGCGAAGAGTTAGCTGCGTTCACTATGCCGTCTGTTTCCATGTTGGTTATGTCGCCTTTGACTAAACGTACTGTGGCTTTGCCGATTTCGAATTCAATTTTGCTCATTCATTGCTTTCTCCTAAATGAAAGTGGTAATTACTAGCCACAGGGCTGACGTGAAAAACCACGTTCCGAAACCTATCAAGACCGCGAAGCAGAATAGGACGATGCCTTGGTTCACTTTTTTAGTCCAGAAACGTTGCGACTTGAAAATTAAGTAGGCTATTACGGTGTACCATGTGAAGTCGCAGAGCCAGTGGACTATGGCGAA
Organism: uncultured Candidatus Bathyarchaeia archaeon; assembly: GCA_964650565.1. Lineage (GTDB taxonomy): Archaea > Thermoproteota > Bathyarchaeia > Bathyarchaeales > Bathycorpusculaceae > JAOZHU01. The sequence continues at coordinate 11,206 of CAZYUQ010000030.1, forward strand.
CACTGCGAACTCCAGCAGCCCAAAACTTCTAGCAGTTATTATCAGCGTGGTGCCGATGGTCAGCCACCATAGTATGAAGCCTGCGTTGGCGGCTGTGGTCCAGATTCCCGCGATTAATGAGTCTCGCCGTGGGCTTTCGTATTTTTCGCTTGATTTGTTTCTGTTTCTGAAAGTTTGGATGCCCATGAATATCATTAGCACTCCGCCGCTTAAGCCGACTGCGACCTGCACGGTTTGCAACATGTTGGAGGCAACTTGAGTTATTCCATAATAGATGAGGATCATTATTGGGAACTCTACTATGCCGTGTCCCAGCGAGATGAGCAGCCCAGCGGTTTTGCGTTTTGCGGCTTTTTCAATTGTAACCGCGAATAAAGGCCCAGGCATCATTACGCCTGTCAGGGAGATAAGTACCACGGATGCCAAGAACAGGTAAAACT
>CAZYUQ010000030.1:11655-13124 GCA_964650565.1 uncultured Candidatus Bathyarchaeia archaeon
CCTTTGCTCTGTTAATAAGCGTTCCCGCAGAATTCCCTGCACAACAATTTCTGAAAACGGCGCTGTATACAAAAGCATCACCAGAACACACTTTTTTCTGCCTATTGCATTTGGCAAAAGCGCTAAGCATGATTGACGGTTTCTTCTGGAGCGGGTTTACCTGAGGTAGCTACTTGTTTTTGGGACGCTGACTTTTTCCTTTGTATTCCCTGCCTACTAGCATCGTGGATGTCAAAACTATGCTGGGCACGGTTCTGAGCTTCTGCGACAGAAAATCCTCAAGCGCAGCTAAATCAGGCGCAGAGATTTTTGCTACAACGTCGTATTCGCCGAAAATAACATCTGCCTCAAGGACTTCGTTGAAGGCGACGATTTTTTGGCACACTTCTCTTTCAGTGCCTGAATTCACTTTAAAGAGCACATAAGCGAGCATCATCATATTTTCCCTGCCCATACTACTTCACCACGGCGCTTAATTACCTTTTCATTTGGACGCTGCCTCGCAATCAGCGGCTTAAAACCCGCGTAGGCTTTCGAAGTCAAGCGAACCTTATAAATACATGACACTCATAGGCTGAAAATCAGGCGTTTTTCACGTTTTTTCCTCTGGTTTGCCACGGAGCACCCGGCAAAAACGCTTGTAGTTTACCCAAAATTGCTTATTGGCGGCTTCTAAGAGACTTCTATTAGGTTTTCCCTTTGCTTGCCCCCGCTGGGAATGCAGCGAAAAAATTTCGAATTGTAATATTTTACAATAAATGGTTAAAACTTCAGTGGCTCATGTGAGCAAATAGCGCGATGCAGTTAAAATGTTGTGTTTTCACTGCGTTTTCTGTTGGCGAAAGTGCGAAGGCTGAAAAAACGAGAAAACTCTTGAGTGGCGTTCGTGAACTGTTATTGCTCGCCCATAACCTGTATGATAAGGGTTCTTCTCCGCGGGTAAACGTCTGTTTCTACGAAAAGCAAAGATTGCCAAGTTCCAAACTCCACCCGCCCATCGATTACAGGCAAGGTTTTGTCTGGCGGCAGCAACATCGAACGCAAATGCGCATGAGCGTTAGACGGGTGCCTGTACGCCCTCCCTTTCGGAGCGATAGCTTCCAGCAAAGCTTTGATGTCCTCCAGCAAGCCGTAATCATTCTCGGTCAGCACCAGTATGCCTGTGGCGTGAGGCGCGAAAACGTGCACTACGCCGTTCTTTATGCCTGACTCATTTACTGCTTCTTGAATCATGTCGGTTAAATCTATGAAGTCAATCTCGCCTTTTGTGGAAAAACTGTGAGTCGTGTTGACAACCTTGAATTCTGCCAAGGCAATTCCCCCGTGTTTTGTATCTTACGGTGCCTGTTCAAAAATGTTTCTGAAAAATGGCTCATGCACACATCAATTCAGCTCTGTTTGCTGCGGAAATGGCGCTGCAAACTGTGTTTTGGTGATGCTTTCGTATACCGCAACCTGCAACGCTGGGA